>NZ_JBGAHM010000028.1:0-44820 GCF_044226135.1 Methylocella sp.
GACCGCGTCGGGCGGCTCCTCGTCGAGCCGGACCTCACCGTGCCGGGCCGGCCCGAGATTTTCGCGGTCGGCGACACGGCCTCGATCAAGGGGCCTGACGGCCAGCCCGTGCCCGGCATCGCGCCGGCCGCGAAGCAGGGCGGAGTCTACGCCGCCCGGACGATCAGGGCGCGGCTCGCCGGCAAGCCCGCGCCCGCGCCATTCCATTATCGCCATGTCGGCAGCCTCGCCACCATCGGCAAGAAGGCGGCGGTCGCCGATTTCGGCTGGATCAAGGTGCGCGGCTCGCTCGCCTGGTGGCTGTGGGGAATCATCCACATCTATTTTCTCATCGGCGTGCGCAACCGCCTCGGCGTCGCCCTGAGCTGGCTGTGGATCTATGTGCTCGGCGACCGCAGCGCGCGGCTCATCACGCAGGGGCGCCAGTGGGCGGGCGAGGACAAGGCCTGAGGCCGCGCCGCGCCGCGCCGCCGCTTGCGGCTCCGGCGCCACAGGTCGAAAGTTAATGACCGGTTAACCACGTCTGAACGAGCAAAATTCACCTTTCCGACGCAAGAAGGCCGAACGTGTTGTTAAGACAGCGCGTCGGGCGAAGATCGCCGCGGCGCCGGCGCGCAGTCCCGCCGGCGCACAGTCTTCGGAGCGTTGATGGCTGAGCCAGGGTCAGGTCGAAAGCGTCGCGCGGGCCGCGTCCGCGCGGCGGCATGGCGGGCGTGCGCCGTGGCGGCGCTTGCGCTTGGCGCCGCGCTCGCGCCCGCCGTCCCCGCCGCGGCCTTTGATTTCTTCGGCCTGTTCCGCTCCGAGGAGCCGCCCGCGCCGACCCCGACGACGCTGCCCTACAAGGTCACTTTCACCGTCGAGGGGGCGGACGGGCTCAAGCAGTCGCTGCAGGACGCCTCCGTCCTGTACCGGCTGCGTCTCGACCCGCCGACCGACGGCGAGGCGCTGGCGCAGCGCGTCTCGGCCGATTTCGTGCCGCTCGTCGAGGCGCTGTGGGCGCAGGGCTATTACAACGCCAAGGTCTATGTCCGCGTCGGCGACGTCGAGCGCAAGCTGCTCGGCGAAGACCTTTCGGCGCTGGCGCGGGCGGCGGACGCCTATCGCGGGCGCGCCGTCGCGCCGGTCGACGTCATCGTGGTCACGGGCGAACTGTTCCGACTCAACGCGATTTCGGCGCGCGCGACGGGCCGCACGCCCCTGCCGCCCGACTTCGACGCGCAGAAGGTGCTGAAGCTGAAGCCCGGCGACCCGGCGGTCGCGGCCGACATGCGCGCCGCCAACGCGCGGCTCGTCGACTATTTCCGCTACCGCTCCCATCCGCTCGTCAAGGCGCCGCTGCCCGAACCGGTCGTCAACCATGCGACGGGCCTCGTCGACGTGGTCTTCACGGTCGATCCGGGGCCGCAGGCGGGCTTTGGCGCGGTCTCGATCGAGGGGCCGCAGGGCTTCGACCCGGCGATCGTGCGCTCCTTCATCTATCTTCAGGACGGCGAGCCCTACAGCCCCCGCACGCTCGCCCGCACGCGCCGCTCGATCGCCTCGATCCCGGCGGTCGGCTCGGTGCGCATCCGCGAGGCCGACCATCTCGACGCCGCCGGCAATCTGCCGATCTTCATCGAGGTCGGCGACCGGCCGAACAATCTCGCCGGCTTCACCGCCGGCTATTCCACCGTCGACGGCCCGACCGGCAGCGTCTATTACGAAAACCGCAACCTGTTCGGCGGGGCGGAAAGCCTGCGCGCCGAAGGCTCGGTGTTCTATACGCCGACCGTTTATGGCCTCACCACCGGAAACACCCAGTTCGGCGAGCAGGACTTCAGCCAGGCGGGGCTTGGCGGGCGCGTGTCGCTGAGCTTCGTCAAGCCCGCGCTCTATGGCTCGCGCTTCGATTTCCTGGCGAGCGGCGCGGCCGAGCTCAACCGCGCCGGCGGCGGCGAGTTCGGCGGCTACGCCTATCAATACGCCGGCGGCACCACGGCGCTGCGCTACCGCTTCAGCGAGGAACTGCAGCTCCAGGGCGGGATCAAGTTCGAGAAGGGCGAGGCGACCGATTCGCTCGGGCGCGTCTCATATACCTATCTCGGCGTGCCGCTGTCGCTGCGCTACGACGGCACGGACGACCTGCTCAATCCCACGCAGGGCTTCCGCGCGAGCGCGACGGTCACGCCCTATCCGTCGGTGTTCGGCTCGGCCGGCTTCACCAAGGCGAGCGTCACGGGCTCGGCCTATTACGCGATCGACGACGCCGCCGACTATGTGCTCGCCGCGCGCGCGGGCTTCGGCTCGATCTTCGGCCAGGACGGCGGGCTCGAGGCGCTGCCGGCCAATTACCGCTTCTATGTCGGCGGCCTCGCCACGGTGCGCGGCTACCGCTACAATTCGGTCGGGCCGCGCACGGCCGAGGGCTACACGGTCGGCGGCCTCAGCGCCTTCAACGCCACGCTCGAGGCGCGGCTCAAGGTGTGGGGCGACTTCGGCGTCGCGCCCTTCTTCGACGTCGGCGGCGCCTATTGCAATTCGTTTCCGTCCGGCGGCTGCGGCGACACGCGGATGTCGGCCGGCCTCGGCGTGCTCTATTATACGCCGATCGGCCCGATCCGCGTCGATTTCGCCCGGCCGCTCAACCCGCGCTCCGGCGATTACCCGGTCGTCTTCTACGTCAGCATAGGGCAGCCTTTCTGATGGCGCGGCGCAGGCTCATCCTCATTCCCGCCGCCGCGCTCGGCGTCACGCTCTCGGTCGGCGCGGGCTTTCTCCTCGTCTCGGCGGCGGGCCGCGCGGCCGACGACCAGAAAAGCCTGCTCGCCAATCTCATCTCGCGCGCGCTGTCGACGCCCGAAAGCCGCGTCTCGATCGGCGACATCCAGGGCGCGCTGACCTCTGACGCGACCGTGACCGACATCCGCATCGCCGACCGCGACGGCGTCTGGCTCACGGTCAACCGCGCGCGCATCGTCTGGAGCTGGCTCGCGCTGCTGCAGCGCCGGCTCGACGTGACGAAGCTCGACGTCGACCATATCGACATGCCGCGCCGCCCGATCCCGGCCGAGGCGCCCGTCTCGGGCGAGGAGCAGCCGCTTCTGCCGGAGCTTCCGGTCAGCGTCGACATCCGCCAGCTGACGCTGGCGCGCGCCGACCTCGGCCAGCCCGTGCTCGGCGTCAAGGCGGCCTTCTCGATGGGCGGCTCGGCCAAGATCGGCGCGCCCTCCGAAGGGCTTCAGGCCTTCCTCGACGCGCAGAGCCTCGACCGGCCCGGAACCTTCAACCTGCGCCTCAACCTGGTGCCGGACACGCAGCGGCTCGACCTCAAGATCAATCTCGACGAGCCGGCCGGCGGCCTCCTCTCCGAGCTCGCCAACATTCCGAACCGCCCGCCGGTGCGCTTCACCGTCGACGGCTCGGGCGTGCTCGACGCCTTTACCGCCAAGCTCCTGTTCGACGCCGGCGCGGGCGTCGGCGCAAAAGGCGACGCGGCGCTGACCCGCGAGGGCGCGGGCCGGCGCTTCGGCTTCGACCTCGCCGCCGAAGTCTCGGGGCTGCTGCCCCCCGTCGCCGCCCCGGTCTTCGCCGGCGTCACCAGGCTCTCCGGCAACGTCAATTTCAACGATGATTCGAGCGTCGCCATTCCCGGCGTGGAGCTGCGCGCCGCCGCCGCCCGCCTCGTCGTCAAGGGCGACGTCTCGAAGGACAAGCAGGCCGACGTCACGGTGACGGCCGAGAACATCCCCAACGCCGGCGCGGCCACCAAGCTGCGCGACGTCGAGATCGGCCGGCTCGCGCTCGACGCCGCGCTGCGCGGCGCGCTCGACCAGCCGACCATCGACTCGACGCTCACCGCCGAGCGCATGAAGCTGCCGACCGCCTCGCTCGGACGGCTCGACGCCAGCTTCAAGGCCGCGCCGAACGGCCCGATCGGCGCGACCTCGACCCTGCTCGTCTCCTCCGTCGACGCCTCGGTCAAGGATCTCGCGCTCGCCAATCCGGCGCTGGCGAAGGCCGTCGGCTCGCAGGCGACCTTCGTCATGCGCGGCAAGACCAACATCCGCGGCGTCACCGACGTCGAGCGGTTCGAGCTGAAGGCGCAGAGCCTCACGGCGGGGTTCAAGGGCCGCGCGGCGCAATCCGAGATCAACGGCCGGCTCGACGCCGCCTTCCCCGACCTTTCGCGCTTTGCGGGCCTCGCCGGGCTCGACCTCGCGGGCGCCGCCGTCCTCAACGCCGACGTCGAGGGCACGCCGCGCTCGAACCGCTATTCGGCCGTCCTCGACGGCAGGGCGAGCCGCTTCGCCACGGGCCTTGCCGCCGTCGACGGTCTGTTTGGCGGCGACCTCACGCTCAAGGGCGGCGCGCGGCTCGACGCCGACGGCGGCGTCGGCTTCAACGACCTTCGCCTCAACGGGCCGCACGCCTCGGCCCGGATCGACGGCGCGGCGACGCCGGCGCGCGCCGACCTCACGGCGCAGGCGTTCGTGCCCGATCTCGCCAAAGCCGACCCGCGCGCGAGCGGCGTCGCCGAGATCGACGCCCATGTCACGGGCACGCTCGACAAGCCCGACGCCGACGCGCGCGTCCTGATCCGCGACGCGAGCCTCATGCGCCGCCCCGTGCCGCGGCTCGAACTGAACGCGCGCGCGCGCGACCTGCGCGGGGCGCTCAGCGCCGAGGCGACGCTTGACGGCGAGATCGACCGCAAGCCGGCGAAAGGCGCCTTCAGCCTGACGCGCCCGGCCGAAGGCGGCTATGCGCTTAAGGACCTCGACCTGCTGATCGGCTCGGCGACGGCGCGGGGCGCGCTCACGCTCGACGCCGCAAATTTCGCCTCGGGCGGCGTGAAGATCCATGCGCCGAACCTCGACGACCTCTCGCCGCTGGCGCTGCAGAAGCTCTCCGGCGCGCTCGACCTTGACGCCGCCTTCCTGCATCAGGACGGCCGGCAGGACGCGACGCTGAAGGCGGCGGGGCAGGGGATTTCGGGCTTCGACGTGACGCTGCGCCGCGTTTCGGCCGATCTTGCCGCGACCGACCTCTACCGCAGCCCGCGCGTTTCGGGCCAGGCCCTGATCGACGAGGCGAAGGTCGCGGGCGAGACCATCTCGCGCGTCAGGCTCGACGCGCGGCCGCAGAACGGGGCGAGCGACGTGACGCTCTCGGCGCTGGCGCGCGGCTTCACGCTCGACGCGCGCGCGGCCGTGGCGGCGCAGACGCCGCTGCGCGTCGATTTTTCGCGGCTCGACGTGACGCGCGGGCGCGACCGCGTGAGCCTTGCGGGCCCGGCCTCGGTCACGATCCAGGACGGGGGCGCCGACATCCGCAATTTCGCGCTGAACCTCAGCGGCGGACGGCTTTTCGTCAACGGGCGCGCGGCGCGCGCGCTCGACCTCAAGGTCGAGGCGCGGAAAATCCCGCTCTCGGTCGCGAATGTGTTCAGCCCCGGCCTCGATCTCGCCGGAACGCTCGACGGCGAGGCCAACGTCTCGGGCCCGGCCGCCGCGCCGACGGGCGGCTACAGGCTCGCCGTCGCCGGGCTCGCCGCGCCGCAGACGCGCGACGCCGGCCTGCCGCCGATCCGCGTCGACGCGAAGGGCCGCTTCGAGGGCGGGCGCGTCACGACCGACGCCGCGATCGACGCCGGAAAGGCCGGCCGCTTCAGGATCGCGGGCTCGGCCCCCATGGGCGGCGCCGGCGCGCTCGATCTCTCCCTGAAAGGAGAGCTCGACGCCAGCGTCGCCAACCGGACCATGTCGTCGGCCGGGCGCAGCGTCGCCGGCCGCGTCGCCGTCGACGGGCGCGTCGGCGGCACGCTCGAAAAGCCGCAGGCGTTCGGCTCGGCGACGCTCTCGAACGGCGCGTTCCAGGACGCGACCCATGGCGTGCGCCTTGCCGACATCCGCGCGCGGCTCGTCGCCGCAGGCGACCGTGTGACCATCGACTCCGCCTCCGCGCGCACGCCGAACGGCGGGACGATCACGGCCTCGGGCGGGCTGCGCATCGATCCGGCGGCGGGCTTTCCGGGCGACGTCCGCGTCAAGGGGAGCAACGCGCAGCTGCTGCAGGGCCCGATCGTGACGGCGGTCGCCAATCTCGACCTTGCCCTCTCGGGGCCGCTCGCGCGCGCGCCGCGCATCGGCGGGCGGGTCGATTTCACGACGGCCAACATCCAGATCCCCGACCGGCTGCCGGCCTCGCTGCGGCCGCTGCCGGCCCGCCAGCTCAATCCGACGCCGACGGCCAGGGCGGTGCTGGCCTCGCTCCAGCGCGATCGCGCCTCGGGGCCGGCGTTCAACGCGCTGCTCGACCTCGCGATCAACGCGCCGGGGGGCATCCGCATCCGCGGGCGCGGCCTCGACGCGACGCTCGGCGGCGGCCTGCGGCTCACGGGCTCGCTGAGCGACCCGAAGCCCGTCGGCGCCTTCAGCCTGGTGTCGGGCAATCTGCGCGTCCTGACCACGGACCTGAGCTTCACCCGGGCCAATCTGACCTTTTCGGGCGACCTCGACCCGACGCTCGACTTCCTCGCCAACACCCAGGCGGGCGGCGCCTCGATCTATGTCGCGATCACGGGCGACCCGGCCGACCCGCAGTTCGCCTTCACCTCGAGCCCCGACCTGCCGCAGGACGAAGTGATCTCGCGCCTGCTGTTCGGCCAGGCGTCGGGCCAGCTCTCGCCGACGCAGGCGCTGATGCTGGCGCAGGCGGTGGCGATCTATACGGGCGGCAATGACGCGCTCGAGGGGCTGCGGCGCTCGCTCGGCCTCGGCGCGCAGGGGTCGGTCGATCCGCTGTCGAAATTCTTCGGCGACCGGGTCTCGGTCGGCGTGCAGACCGGCGCGACGCCGAAGGAGACGGGCGTCGGCGTCAACGTCAACATCTGGAAGGCGGTCAAGGCGCGCGGCGTGATCGACGCGACCGGCGCGGTGCGCGTCGGCGTCGGCGCCGAGCATGAATGGTGAGGCGGCCTGAAGGGCCCGCGCCTCAGTAGTCGACCTGCGTCAGAAACAGCCCGTCGGGCGGGGCGACCTGGCCGCAGCGGCGCCGGTCGCGCGCCTCGAGCGCGTCGACGAGATCGGCCGCGCGCCATCTGCCCGAGCCCACATGTTCGAGCGAGCCGACCATCGAGCGCACCTGCGAATGCAGGAAGGAGCGCGCGCTCACGCGGCAGGCGATGACGTCGTCCTCGCGCGAGACGTCGAAGCGTTCGAGCGTGCGCAGCGGCGAATTGGCCTGGCACTCCGAATCGCGGAAGGTCGAGAAGTCGTGGAAGCCGACGAGGCGCTGCGCGGCGTCATGCATCGCGCGAGCGTCGAGCCTGCGCCGCACCAGCCAGGCGCGCCCGCGCTCAAACGTCAGCGGCGCGCGGCGGTTGACGATGCGGTAGAGATAATGCCGCCGCACGGCCGAAAAGCGCGCGTTGAAGTCGGGCGCGACGCGCTCGGCGGCGAGCGCCGCGACGGGCTGCGGCCGCAGCCAGGCGTTGAGCGCGTCGCGCAGCACGTCGCAGCGCCAGTCGCGCGCAAGGTCGACATGCGCCGTCTGGCCGCTCGCGTGGACGCCGGCGTCGGTGCGCCCCGCGGCCTGCACGTGGACGTCCTCGCCGGTCAGCGCGAGCAGCGCGGCCTCGACCGCCTCCTGCACCGAGACGGCGTTGGCCTGGCGCTGCCAGCCGCTGAAGGGGGCGCCGTCATATTCGAGGGTCAGCTTGAAGCGCGGCATGGCGGGCGCCTCAGGGGCAGGGCAGGCGGGCGCCCGCCGGCAGCGGCGAGCCGCGCGAAAACTCCTCGGCGCTCATGACGCCGCGGCCGGCGCGCTGCAGTTCTTCGAGCCGCAGGGCGCCGCGCCCGCAGGCGATCGTCGGCGCGGCGTCGAGCGCGAGGCCCGGCGCGCCCTCGCCGGACGTCGGCGTCGCGCGAAAAATCTTCACGCGCTCGGGCCCCTTGCCGAAATCGGCCTCGAACCAGGCCCCCGGAAAGGGGGAGAGGCCGCGGATCCGGTCATGCAGCGTTTCGGCGCTCTCGCGCCAGTCGACGCGGGTCTCGCCCTTGTCGATCTTGGCGGCGTAGAGAACGCCGTCTTCGGCCTGCGGCGTGAACACGAGCCCGCCGCGCCCGAGCGCCGCGAGCGCGCGCCCCGAGAGGTCGGCCGCCGCGCGGGAAAGCGCGTCGTGCAGCTCGCCGGCGGTGGTCCCGGGCGCGATGGCGACGCGCTCGACGAGCCCGACCGGCCCCGTGTCGAGCCCTTCCTCCATCTTCATGACCATGACGCCGGTCTCAGCGTCGCCGGCCATGATCGCGCGCTGGATCGGCGCCGCGCCGCGCCAGCGCGGCAGCAGCGAGGCGTGCAGATTGAGGCAGCCGTGCGGAAAGAGATCCAGCACGCGCTTCGGCAGGATCAGCCCATAGGCGACCACCACCGCCGCCTCGGCGTCGAGCGCCTCGAGCGCCGCGACCGTTTCGTCGGATCTGAAATTCGCCGGCGTCTCGACCCTCAGGCCGAAGCGCAGCGCCGCCTGATGCACGGGCGAGGGCACGAGGTCGAGCCCGCGCCGCCCGGCGGGCTTTGGCGCGCGGGTGTAGACGGCGGCGATCTCGTGGCCATGGCCGACAAGCTCGGTGAGGACGGGCACGGAGAATTCCGGCGTTCCCATGAAGACGATGCGCAAGGGGGCCGCCTAAAGGTCTTCGGCGGCGCCATGGGCCGGGCCCGACGCGCGCGGCTTGCGCACCGGCGCGTCATGCTTCGCCGCCTTCTCGAATTTCTTGATCACGCGCGCGCGCTTCAGCCGCGAGATATGGTCGATGAACAGCACGCCGTTGAGATGGTCGATCTCGTGTTGCAGGCAGGTGGCGAGCAGCCCGTCGGCCTCGATCTCGCGGCGCCTGCCGTCGACGTCGAGATAGCCGACGCGCACGGCGGCGGGGCGCGTCACCTCTTCGTAATAGTCGGGGATCGAGAGGCAGCCTTCCTCGTAGAGCGAGGTTTCCTCGGAGGCCCAGAGAATTTCCGGATTGGCGAGGCTGAGCGGCTCGGCGCGGGCGGAATCGTCCCTGCGCTTGGCCACGTCGACCACGATCACGCGACTGTCGACGCCGATCTGCGGCGCGGCGAGGCCGATGCCCGGCGCGTCGTACATGGTTTCGAGCATGTCGTCCATGAGCGCGCGGACGGCGGCGTCGACGGCGACGACGGGCTTGGCGACCATCCGCAGGCGCGGGTCGGGAATGATGAGGATGGGACGAAGCGACATCAGGCAGAGATAGGCCGCGCCGTGAAGAAAGGCAATTTGCCGGACGCCGCCGCGCGTCCCTTCGCCGCGCCGTCCTTCATGGCGCGTCAGGCTCCTTTCGCGCCGAACGGCCAGACGAAGGCCGACGCGAAGGCGGGCGATGCGAAAGGCGAAGGCGCGCCGGACGGCGGCGCTGGGGAGAACGGCGCGGAGGCGAACGGCGCGGAGGAGAACGGCGCGAAGGCGCGGGCGCCGAACGCCATCGAGCAGCGCAGCGCCTCCATGCAGGACGACTGCATGTAGCCGGCGCAAAGCTCGATCGCGCGCTGCGGCGACGGCGCGGCGGCGAGATCGGCGAAGAACGCGCGGCTGTCGTCGGCGGCCTTGCGCAGATAGTCGAGGATGACGCCCGCGGCCGAGTCGAAGCCGGCCGTAAATCCGGGCGACCCCAGAAGCGGGCCGGGTTTCGCCTGCGCGGCGGCGCGACGCGGCGCCGGCGTTTCGGGCGCGGGCGAGACAGACGCGGCCGGCTCGGGCGCTGCGGCCGTGACGGGCGGCGCGGCGGGCGCCGGAGCGGCGGGAGCATGGGCGGGAGCGGCGGCGGCCCTGCGTGGCGCCGCCGTGCGGACGCGCTTTTCCGGCGTGGCGCGCGCGGGTTTTTCGGTCGCGGCCGGGCCTGAGGCTCGCGCCACGGGCTTCGCTTCGGAGTTCGCCGCGGACGCCGGCCCTCGTTCTGCGGGCGTGGCTTCGGCGGCTTTGGCCGCGGCGCTCCTCGCCCCGGTCCGCGCCCGCGCGGGCCTGGCGACGCCGGGCTTGACCGCCGCCGCTTCCGCCTGCGACTGCGCCGGCTTGACGGCCGCGGCCGGCGCCGCGGGCTTCGCCGGGCGGCGCGGCTTTGCGGGGGCCTCCTGGCGCAGGATCTCCTGGCGCAGGATTTCGTCGCGCTCCGAGGCCATGTTTTTCGCGCGGACGGCGCGTTTCGGCCGGTCGTCCTGTTCGCCTGCGGCGCGCGCGGCTTCGGCGCGCACCATGTCCCAGGTGATGTCGTCCTGGGGCGCGGGGGCGGCTCTGGTCTTTGGCGGCTTTTTGGGGGTCGAGGCCATGATGCGATGTCTCCGCGTGGGGCCGAGGCCTCCATGCGGCGTCCATGCGGCGGCGGCGTCAGCTTGTCGTCTCGGATTGAATTGGGTCGGGCTGCGCGTCTGCGGCGCAGTTGGGCGCGCCGCCAAAAATGAGGATCGCAAAAATGAGGCGATTCGCGCGCGGACGCTGAGTCTAAAATAAACGTGACCGGCCTTTGAGTCCAATGTGAGGCGCAAGGCCGTCTTTTCGCGCGCCGCTCAGGCTTCGCCTCCGCCGCGCCGCGCGAACATCCGGCGGATCGAGGAGACGTCGAGCCCGCCGGCGGCGATCCGCGCCCGCGCCTCGGCGAAGGGCTCGCTCGCGACGAGCATGTGGCGCGCGTTGGCGTGCAGCAGGAGGCGTTCGTCGCGCATGATTCCGACATGGCCGCGCCAGAACACGAGGTCGCCGCGCCGCAGCGCCTCGCCGTCGGCGAGGGGCGTTCCCAGCGCATTCTCCTGCATGTCCGTGTCGCGCGGGGCGCCGACGCCCGCCGCGTCGAGCGCGGTCTGCACGAGGCCCGAGCAGTCGACGCCGCGCGCCGACTTGCCGCCCCACAGATAGGGCGCGCCGAGCAGCGTTTCGGCGACCGCCACGAAATCGGGCGCGGGCGCGTCGAGCGGCGCGAGATGGGCGGCGTAGACGAAGCCGCCGTCGGCGAGCCGCGCATAGCCCTGCGCCTCGTCGGCGACGCAAAGGCGCGCGCCGAGCGTCAGCGCCGCAAGGACCGGGCGCTTCATGTCGGGCCGCGGATAGACGAAGGTCTGGGGCGCCGCGACGCGATGCGTCGGCTCGCCCGCCGGCGCCTCCAGCGCGTCGATCGGCAGATAGCCGACATAGGAGTCGCGCGCGAGCTGCGCCCAGCCGAAGCCCGAGGCGGCGTCATAAAGAAGCGCCGTCTCGCCATAAAGCGCCTGCGTGTCGATCGAGGCCGCGAGGTCGGGCGCGGGGCGAAGGTCGGCGAGAGCGACGCGCACGCGCATCGGCCGGCCCTCGGCGAAGGCCGCCGCCTCGACCCGCCCGCGCAAAAAGGCGGCGGCGAGGTCGGGCCGGGCCGGCGTCAGGCGGCGGTCGAAGGCGGGCGCGTCATTCATAGTCCTTGGCGAGCCTCACGGTCAGCACGCCGCCCTTGTCGACGGCCGCGCAATGGCCGCCGAAGCGCTCATTGTCGCCGACGAAGCCGCAGATGCGCACGAGCTGCGGGCCGGCGCCCTGCGCCAGCACCGGGACGCCCGCGTTCTGCAGCGCGATCGCCGAAAGGGCGAGCGCGATCACGGTGAAGACGATCTTGCTGTAAAGGTCCATACGCGCGCCCCCGCCTTTTTTCTCGCCCCGCCGTCACGGCGACAGGTCTTCGGCTCCAAGCTCGTCTTCGTCCTCGTCCGCATGGGCGACGACATGGCGCGCGGCGCGCTGGCCGTGCGGCGGCGGAAAACGCGCCTCAAGGAGATCGTAGAGCAGCCGCGCCGCCTGAATCTCGCCGCCTTCGGGCTTGCCGGGCTTCGCCGAGGGCGTCCAGCCGTAGAGGTCGAAATGGGCCCAGGCCTTCGCCCGGCCGACGAAGCGGCGCAGGAACAGGGCCGCGGTGATCGAGCCCGCGAAGGCGCCGCCGCCGACGTTGTTGAGGTCGGCGACCTTGCTGTCGAGCATGGCGTCGTAGGGGTCCCAGAGCGGCATGCGCCAGACCGGGTCCTGCGCCGCCGCCGCATGGTCCGCGACGGCCTGCGCGAAGGCGTCGTCGGCCGTGTAGAAGGGCGGCAGGTCGGGGCCGAGCGCGACGCGGGCCGCGCCGGTCAGCGTCGCGAAGTCGATGAGCAGCTCGGGCGCCTCCTCGTCGGCGAGCGCCAGCGCGTCGGCGAGGATGAGCCGCCCCTCGGCGTCGGTGTTGCCGATCTCGACGGTGAGCCCCTTGCGGCTCGGATAGACGTCGCCCGGGCGGAAGGCTTCGGCCGAAATGGCGTTTTCGACGATCGGCAGGATCACGCGCAGCCGCAGCGGCAGGGCGGCGTCCATGATCATCGAGGCAAGCGCCAGCGCCGTCGCTGCGCCGCCCATGTCCTTCTTCATGAGCAGCATGCCGGCCGAAGGCTTGACGTCGAGCCCCCCTGAATCGAAGCACACGCCCTTGCCGACCAGCGTGACCTTCGGCGCGTCGGGGTCGCCCCACGAGAAATCGACGAGGCGCGGCGGCTCGGCGGCGGCGCGCCCGACCGCATGGATCAGCGGGAAGCCCGACGCGAGCAGGGCCTCGCCGCGGATGACGTTGGCCTGCGCCTGATATTGCGCGGCGCAGGCGAGCGCCGCGGCTTCGAGCGCCGCCGGGCCGAGGTCGTTCGCCGGCGTGTTGATGAGGTCGCGCCCGAGCGCGACGGCGCTTGCGACGCGCTCGATCCGGGCGGCGTCGACGCCGTCGGGCGCGCAAAGCTCGGCCGCGGCGGCGGCGCCGCCGCTTTTATAGCGGCGGAACTTATAGGCCGAGAGCAGGAAGGAGAGGGCGGCGAGCCCGGCGTCATGCGGCGCGTCGGCGAAGCGCCACAGGCCCGCCGGCAGCAGCGCGGCGAGCCGGCCGGGACGCAGCAGGTCCTTCGCCGCGTCTTCGGCCTCGATCGCGAACAGCGCTCTCGGCGGCTCGCCCGGCAGGATGAGGAAATGGCCGGGCTTCGGCTCGAAGCCGCAGGCCTGCGCATGGGCCGCGGCGGCGGGGTCGAGCGTCTCGCGCAGCGCCGGCCAGTTCGCCGCGGTGACGAAATGGATCGGCGCGGCGTGCGCCGCCGGCTCGCGCAGAAGGGACATCGAAGGCTCCGCAAAAGGCCGCGGCGCGCGGCCCGACCCGTCGAGGGTTAGCGGTTCGCGCGGCGCTTGCAAAGCGTAAAGCTCCCGCGCGGCGGCGCCCGCGCGCCTGGCGCCTGACGCGCAATTGGGCGCGCGGCGTCTTTCGTCTGCGCCCTTTGCGCGCCGTTTCGCCTTTTCTCCGCCGCCCCGGAGCCCTAGAACCCGCTCATGGGGTGAAGCGCTTGGCGCGAATCGGCAGGTTCCGGGCCGGGCGGATCGTTTCTTGCACCGGCCAAGGCCAAGGCCCTGAGCCGGGGCGGGAAACCGCAGCGTCGCAGGAGAGGGCTGTTCATGGTCTCCCGCATAGTGAAAGTCGATCCTTTCGATATCATCGTCTTCGGCGGCACAGGCGACCTCGCCTATCGCAAGCTGTTCCCGGCGCTGTTCCGGCGCTTCCTCGACGGGCAATATTCGGCCGGCACGCGCATCATCGGCGCGGCGCGCCACGACTATGACCGCGCGGCCTTCCGCGACACGGTGGCGAAGGCGCTGCGCCAGTTCGCGGCGGAAGCCGTGCGCGACGCCGACGTCGAGGCGTTTCTCGCCATGGTCGACTATGTCAGCCTCGACATCGGCTCGGACGCCGGCTGGAATTTCCTGGCCGACAGGCTGCCCGAAACGTCGAACGAGGTGCGCGCCTTCTACCTCGCCACCGGCCCCGACCGTTTCGGCGCGGTCGCGGCGCAACTCGCGGCCTACGGGCTCATCACCAAAGGCTCGCGCATCATCGTCGAGAAGCCGATCGGCAAGGACGCGGCCTCGGCGGCCAAGATCAACGACGCGCTCGGCGCGGTGTTCAGCGAAAGCCAGATCTACCGGATCGACCATTATCTCGGCAAGGAGACGGTGCAGAACCTGATGGCGCTGCGTTTCGCCAACGCGCTGTTCGAGCCGCTGTGGAACGCCGCGCACATCGACCATGTCGAGATCACGGTGGCCGAGACCATCGGCGTCGAGGGGCGCGGGGCCTATTACGAGACCTCGGGCGCCCTGCGCGACATGGTGCAGAACCATTTGTTGCAGCTCCTTTGCCTCGTCGCGATGGAGGCGCCGGCGGCGTTCGAGGCCGATTGCGTGCGCGACGAGAAGCTGAAGGTGCTCAAGGCGCTCGCCCCGATCGACGCCTCGAACTACGAATCCTGCACCGTGCGCGGCCAGTACCGCGCCGGCGCCTCGGCGTCGGGCGCGGTGCCGGGCTACCCGGAGGACGTCGGCGACCCGAAGACGCAGGTCGAGACCTTCGTCGCGCTGAAAGTCTTCGTGAACAACTGGCGCTGGGCCGGCACGCCCTTCTACCTGCGCACCGGCAAGCGGCTGCCAAAGCGCGTCTCCGAGCTGATCGTCTCGTTCCGCAACGTGCCGCATTCGATCTTCGGCCCCGAGGTCAAGATCCTGCCGACGCGGCTCGTCGTGCGGCTCCAGCCCGACGAAGGCATCAAGCTCTGGCTGATGCTCAAGGAGCCCGGCGCCGGCGGCATGCGCCTGCGCCATGTGCCGCTCGACATGGATTTCGCCCAAGCCTTCCAGATCTACGCGCCCGAGGCCTATGAGCGCCTGCTGATGGACGTGATCCGCGGCAACGCCACGCTGTTCATGCGGCGCGACGAAGTCGAGGCCGCCTGGGCCTGGATCGACCCGATCCGCGAGGCGTGGAACCAGGCCCCGCTCGAGCCGCGTTTCTATCTCGCCGGCACCTGGGGGCCGGCCTCGGCCACGGCGCTCGTCGAGCGCGACGGCCGGAGCTGGTATGAAGAGACCAGCTGAGCGCAGGCGGGCCGCCGGGACCTGAATCCCGACGCGAACGCCGCGGAATTTCGAGAGGCGCCATGGTTCAGGAGACAGTCGCCCGCGTCACGGCGCGGATCGTCGAGCGCAGCCGGCCGACGCGCGAGGCCTATCTCGCGCGCATGGAGGCGATGGCGCGCAAGGGGCCGCGCCGCGGCGCGCTCGGCTGCGCCAACCTCGCCCACGGCTTCGCCGCCTGCGCGCCGCAGGACAAGGCCGACCTCATCGCCGACGTGGTCCCGAACCTCGCCATCGTCACCGCCTATAACGACATGCTCTCGGCGCACCAGCCCTATGAGGGCTTCCCGGCGATCATCCGCAAGGCGGCGCATGAGGCGGGCGCGGTGGCGCAGGTCGCGGGCGGCGTGCCGGCGATGTGCGACGGCGTCACCCAGGGGCGCGCCGGCATGGAGCTGTCGCTGTTCTCGCGCGACGTCATCGCGCTGTCGGCCTCGATCGCGCTCTCCCACGACATGTTCGACGCCGCCCTGATGCTCGGCGTCTGCGACAAGATCGTGCCCGGGCTCGTCATCGCCGCGCAGGCCTATGGCCATCTGCCGATCGTCTTCGTGCCGGCCGGGCCGATGCCCTCAGGCATCTCGAACGACCAGAAATCCAAGGTGCGCCAGCTCTTCGCCGAGGGCAGGGCGACGCGCGCCGAACTGCTCGAAGCGGAATCGGCCGCCTATCACGCGCCCGGCACCTGCACCTTCTACGGCACGGCGAACTCGAACCAGATGCTGATGGAGGCGATGGGGCTGCATCTGCCGGGCTCCTCCTTCGTCAATCCGAACACGCCGCTGCGCGACGCGCTGACGGCGGCGGCGGCGAGGCGCGCGCTGGCCATCACCGCGCTCGGCAACGACTACACGCCCGCCTCGCAGATCCTCGACGAGCGCGCCTTCGTCAACGGCGTGGTCGCGCTGCACGCCACGGGCGGCTCGACCAACCATGTCATCCATCTCGTCGCCATGGCGCGGGCCGGCGGGATCAGGCTCACGCTCGAGGATTTCGGCGACCTTTCGGGCGTCGTGCCGCTGCTCGCGCGGGTCTATCCGAACGGCTCGGCCGACGTGAACCATTTCACCGCCGCCGGCGGCACGGGCTATCTCATCGGCCAGCTTCTGAAGGCGGGGCTGATGCATCCCGATTCGCGCACCATCGCCGGCCTGCCGCTCGCCGACTACGCCAAGGAGCCCTATCTCGAAGGCGACGAGCTGAAATTCCGCGACGCGCCCGCCGAAAGCCTCGACAAATCCGTGCTGCGGCCGATTTCCGAACCCTTTTCGGCGGACGGCGGGCTCAAGATCCTGTCCGGCAATCTGGGCGCGTCGGTCATCAAGATCAGCGCCGTCGCGCCCGAGCGCCATTTCGTGCGCGCCCCGGCGCGGGTGTTCCATGCGCAGGAGGAGGTCGAGGCCGCCTTCAAGGCCGGCGAGCTTTATCGCGACTTCGTCTGCGTCGTCCGCTTCCAGGGCGTCAAGGCGATCGGCATGCCGGAGCTGCACAAGCTGACGCCGATCCTCGCCTCGGTGATGGCGCGCGGCCATCAGGTCGCGCTGGTGACGGACGGGCGCATGTCGGGCGCCTCGGGCAAGGTGCCCGCCGCCATCCATCTCTCTCCCGAGGCGAAGGCCGGCGGGCCGATCGCGCGCCTGCGCGACGGCGACATGATCACGCTCGACGCGCACGCCGGAACGCTCGAGGCCGAGGTTTCGCCCGAAGAATTTTCCGCGCGGGAGCCTGCGGCCTGTGATCTCGAATCCTATGAACATGGCTACGGCCGCGAGCTGTTCCAAACCTTCCGCCTCGTCGCCACGGGGCCCGAGTTCGGCGCGTCGAGCCTTGGCTGAACGCCGGCTTGATGAAATAACGGGCGCCGCCGCGGCCTGCGCGTCTTGCGTCCGCGGCGGCGGCTGCGCCAGAAACAGAGCCTGACAGTTCGGGGACGGGCCACATGCGCTACCAACACACAGACGCCACGCTCGCCCTCATGCAGGCCGCGCCGGTCATTCCCGTCATGCAGGTGGCCGACGCCGCCGACGCGCTCGCCCAGACCAAGGCGCTGCTCGCCGGAGGGCTGCATGCGCTCGAAATCACCCTGCGCACCCCGGCGGCGCTGAAGGCGATCGAAATGCTCGCCCGCGCCTATCCCGAGGCCGCGATCGGAGCCGGCACCGTCACCTCGCCCGAACTCATGGAGCAGGCGGTCGAGGCCGGCGCGACCTTCCTCGTGAGCCCCGGCATGACGCGCTCCCTGCTCAAGGCGGCGCGCAGGTCGCCCGTGCCGTTTTTGCCCGGCGCCGCCACCGCCTCCGAGGCGATGGAGCTGTTTGAGCGCGGCTTTCGCTGCATGAAATTCTTCCCGGCCGAGCCCGCCGGCGGGGCGAAATATCTCGCCTCGCTCGCCGGGCCGCTGCCCGACCTCGTGTTCTGCCCCACGGGCGGGATCGACCCCGAAAAGGCCAAAGCCTATCTCGCGCTGAAGAACGTCGCCTGCGTCGGCGGGTCGTGGATGGTCGCGCCCGCGCTGATCAGGGCCGGCGACTACGAGGCCGTGGAGCGGCTCGCGCGCGAAGCGGCGGCGCTGCGCCAGACCCCATAGGCGCGCCGTGAGCGAGCCGGGCGAATTCGCCCTGCGCCAGAGCGTCGTGTCGGCCTGCCGCGAGATGAACGCCTCGGGGCTCAACCAGGGCACGGCGGGCAATATTTCCGTGCGCTTCTCGGGCGGGCTGATCGTCACGCCCTCGGGCGTGCCCTATGACGCGATGACGCCCGACGATCTCGTCTTCATGGGCTTCGACGGCTCCTATTCGCACCGCCTCGCGCCCTCGTCCGAATGGCGGCTGCACCGCGACGTGCTCGAGGCGCGGGCGGAGTTTTCGGCCGTCGTCCACGCCCACCCGATCTACTGCACCGCCTTCGCCATGTGCCGGCGGGAGATTCCGGCGGCCCATTACATGATCGCCGCCGCCGGGGGGGCGACGATCCGCTGCGCCGACTATGAAACCTTCGGCACGCCGGAGTTGTCGGCCGCGGCGCTGAAGGCGATGGAGGGCCGCGCCTGCGCGCTCATGGCCAATCACGGCCTCGTCGCCGCCGGCCCCGACCTCGCCCGGGCGATGTGGCTCGCGCTCGAGGTCGAGACGCTGGCGCGCCAATATGCGGCGGCGCTGCAGATCGGCCGCCCGGTGCTGCTCGACGATGCGGAAATCGAACGAAACGTCGAGAAATTCAAGAGCTACGGCCTGCGCCGGCGCCAGGAGCCCGGCCAGGGCCCCGAAGGCTGAACCGCGCGCCGTCCGATCCCCGTTCGCCGCCCCCCCTCCGCGCAGCCAAAAGGCCGGGGAGGGGTCAAAGCCGCGCGCCGGTTTATTTTCGGCGGGCGCGACGCTAAGGTCTGCGCGCGTCCCGGCGCTTCTTCCCCTTCGCCGCCGGCTTGACACATTTCGGCGTTCGGTTCTCTCGATCGGATTTTGGCGTCGATTTTCTGCGCAAAGACGCGCGCCCGGGCAAAGGACGGCCATGAAAATCGTAGTGGGCGGTAATTGTCAGGCGGTGCACGGCCTGGGGCCGAGCGTCAGGGCCATGGTCCCCGAAGCGGAGGTGACGGTCCTGCACGTCGCCGGGCGGCTGCCCGACCCTTTCCCCGAGGCCGACGTGATCTTTTTGCAGACCTATCTGCTGCAGCAGCCGCAGCCGAAGGGCGTGATCCATCCGGCGCCGGGCTTCTACTATCCGGGCTTCCACCCCGACCTGATCTATTGCGGCGTCGACGGCCGCAACCTGCAATCGCCCCTCGACGACTATAATTCCGCGCTCGCCATCTACGGCTGGCTCAGGGGGCTTTCGGTCAAGGACACGGCGCGGCTGTTCTGCGAACCCGTCTTCGAGCGCCTCGGCTATTTCGACTATTGCGCGATCGGCGACAGGGCGCTGGTCGAGGAGGGCGAGCGCGCCCGCATGGACCTTTCGCCCCTGCTCGCCCGATGGAAGACGCAGGGCTGCTTCGCCTATTCGGTCAACCATCCAAAACTGTTCGTCTGCGCCGACGTGGCGGCGCGGCTGCTCGCGCAGGCCGGCGTCCCCATCTCCGCGCCCGACGCCGCGAAAGGGCTGCATGACGGCTTCGGCGACGGTTCGGTCTGGCCGCTCTATCCGGAAATCGGCGCGCGCATGGGCCTTCCGGGAGACTACACGTTCAAATGCGCGCGGGGCGTCTTCGACCTCGAAAGCTTCATCGCGCGCTCCTTTGAAATGTACGCCGCGACCCCTCGCGAAAAGATCCAGCCGACGCGCTTCATCGAGGAGAGCGAGAAATACCGCGACCTCGAGCGGCTCGTCGCAAAACGGGCCGGCAAGGCCGACAACCCCTACGCCGGCCTGCCGGACTCGAGCTACTGGCGCCGCGCCATGACCTTCGGCGATCCGGCCGAGGTCGATCTCGTCGCGGCGCCGAAATTCGCGATCGAGCCCTCGGACGCCATCGCCACCGCCGGCAGCTGCTTCGCGCAGCATCTCGCCAAGACGCTGATCGCCAACGCGAACAATTATTTTTACGCGGAGCTTCCGCCGCCGGGCATGTCGGCGCTCGAGGCGGCCGGGCGCGGCTATGGCGTGTTCAGCGCCCGCTACGGCAACATCTACACGGTGCGCCAGCTGCTGCAGCTGTTCCAGCGCGCCTATGGCGAGTTCGAGCCCGTCGACGTCGCCTGGCGGCGCTCGGACGGGCGCTTCATCGACCCGTTCCGGCCGCAGATCGCGGCGGACGGCTTCGGCTCGCCGGAGGAGGTCGCCGAGGATCGAAGGCTGCATCTCGCCGGCGTCAGGCGCGTGTTCGAGGAGAGCCGCGTCTTCATCTTCACGGCGGGGCTGACCGAGGGCTGGATCGCCGCGGCCGACGGCGCGGCGTTTCCGGTCGCGCCCGGGGCGGCCGACGCGCCGCAGGACCCGGCCGCCTATCGTTTCGTCAACTTCAGGGTCGCGGAGATCGAGGCCGATCTCGAGCTGTTCATCGCCAGGCTCAAGGGCGTCAATCCGGGCGTCAAGCTCATCTTCACCGTGTCGCCCGTTCCGCTCGTCGCGACTTATGAGCGGCGCAACGTCGTCGTCGCCACGACCTACAGCAAATCGGCGCTGCGCGCCGCCGTCGAGGAGGTCGTGCGCGACCGCGCGGACGCGGATTATTTCCCGTCCTATGAGGTGATCACGAGCTGGTACAATCGCGGCCGCTATTTCGCCGACGACCTGCGCTCGGTGACGCCCGAGGGCGTCGCACATGTGATGCGGCTGTTCTCGAAGCATTATCTTGGCGCCGCGGGCGGAAGCGCGCCGGACGCCGCGGCGGCCGTGCGCGCCGAGATCGCGCGCGCGGCGAAGATCGTCTGCGACGAGGAGCTGCTCGACAACGGCGCCTGAGGGCAAGGCCGGTTTTTGATCGTCGCGCGGCCCTCAAGAGCGTGGCGCGACCCGGGAGGATGCGCGCGATGACTCCTGACGCCGTGGCGGCTCCGGCCGGTCCGCCCGAACTCGATTTCGAATTCTACCGCGCAGCCCACGCCGATCTGTCGGGCTTCGACGTCGCGGGGCTGCGGCGCCACTTCGACCTGCATGGCAAGGCGGAAGGCCGGGCCGGCTCGCCGCTCGCCTATCGCGAGCAGTTCGTCGCCGCCGTCCCGCGCGATCTCGACACGCTGGAGATCGGGCCCTTCTGCGCCCCCCTGCTGCGCGGCGAACATGTGTTCTACTTTGACGTCGCCGACCGCGAGGCGCTGATGCGCCGGGCGGCCGTGCTGCAATACCCCTATACCGACGCGCCGGAGATTCACTTCGTGTCGCCGCAGGCCGACATGTCGGTCGTCGACCGCGCGTTCGACCAGCTGTTCAGCTCGCATTGCGTCGAGCACCAGCCGGACCTCGTCCGGCATCTGAACGAGGCGGCGAGAGTCCTGAAGCCCGGCGGCCGCTATTTTCTGCTCGTGCCCGACAAGCGCTACTGCTTCGATCATTTCCAGCCGGCGACGTCGCTTGCGGACGCGCTCGGCGCCCATGTCGAGGGCCGGCGCCGGCATTCTGCGGAAAGCCTGCTCAGGGCCAAACTGATCAGGACGCACAACGACCCCGGCGCGCACTGGCGCGGCTCGCATGGCGCGCCGATCGGGCTTTCGCTCGGCGACGCCCGCATCCGCGAGGCCTTCGGCCAGACCGCGGCCGAAGCCTCGGCCTACGCCGACACCCACGCCTGGTATTTCACGCCAGAGTCGTTCCGCGACGTCGTCTGCGCCCTGCGGCGCCTTTCGCTGCATGGCCTCGACGTCGAACGCGTCTATAATACGCCTTTCGGCCGGATCGAATTCGCCGCGACGCTGAGGAAGCCGTGCGACGGACGGCGCGCGGATGTGGGCGTCGCCTGAACGAAAACATGGTCTTGAACGTCGCGCGGCCGTTCGCGACGCAGCGCGAAGCTGAAGGATATGCGCGATGACGCACGACGTCGTGGAAGCTTCCGCCTTTCCGCCCGAGCTCGATCTCGAATTCTACCGAGCGGCCAACGCCGACCTGTCGGGCTTCGACGTCGCGGGGCTGCGGCGTCATTTCGACCTGCACGGCAAGGCGGAAGGCCGCGCCGGCTCGCCGCTCGCCTACCGCGAGCATTTCCTCGCCGCGATCCCGCGCGACCTCCAGACGCTCGAAATCGGGCCTTTCTGCAAGCCGGCGCTGCGTGGCGGGAACGTCTCTTATTTCGACGTCGCCGACCGTGAGGCGCTGATGCGTCGGGCGGCCGTGCTGCAATATGCTTACACCGAGGCGCCGGAGATCCACTTCGTGTCGCCCGAGGCCGACATGGCGGTGGTCGACCGGACGTTCGACCAGCTGTTCAGCTCGCATTGCGTCGAGCACCAGCCGGACCTTGTCCGGCATCTGAACGACGTGGCGCGCGTGTTGACGGCGGGCGGCCGCTATTTCCTGCTCGTGCCCGACAAACGCTACTGCTTCGACCATTTCCACCCCGGAGCGACGCTTGTCGACGTGCTCGGCGCCCATATCGAAGGGCGGCGCAGGCATTCCGCGGCCAATCTCCTCAGGGCCAAGATCACGGCGACGCATAATGATCCCGGCGCGCACTGGCGGGGCGAACATGGCGCGCCGATCGGGATCGCGGAGGGCGACGCCCGCGTCCGCCAGGCCTTCGACCAGACGACGGCCGAGGCCTCCGTCTATACGGACACGCACGCATGGTATTTCACGCCGGAGGCCTTCCGCGACATCGTCGCCGCGACGGGCCGGCTCGGGCTGCATCCGCTCGAGGTGGAGCGCGTCTACAACACGCCGTTCGGCCGGCTCGAATTCGCCGCGGTTCTGGCCAGGCGGTGAGGGGCGGCGCGACCGCCGGCGCGCCGCCGCTTCGCCTCGTCGCCGCCCTTCTGGCGCTCATGGGGGCGGCGCGCGCCGAGGCGCCCGCGAAGCCGCCGGCCGAGCCGCCGGCCGCCACGTTCGACCTTCAGGAAAAACTCGACGCGATCGCCCAGGGCGGCGAGGCGCGCCTGCCCTGCGGCGCCTTCCGCCTCGCCGAAACCGTCAGCGTCGTCATCGCGCCGGGCGCGCATCTCGCGCTTCGGGGCGGCGGCGCGGGCTGCACCAGGCTTTTCGCCGGAACAAAAGACGCGCTGCGCTTTTTCTATGGCGGGCCGGATTCGAGCCTCACGCTCGAAAATCTCACGCTCGTCACGGAGGGCTCCGGCGCGACGGCGATCGCCCTGACGCTGAAGGCGGCCGAGGCCAATCCGGCGGTCGGGGCGGTCAGCGTGTTGCGCGACGTCGCGCTCGTCGGCGCGGATTTTACGGGCGCGCGGACGAACTTCTGGGCGCGGGGCGTCGTCGTCTCGGGGGTGTCGAACGTCGACTATGACGCGCTGGCCTATATGGGCCGCAGCGGCGTTGGCGAGGCGATCGTCATTCGCGGCGTGGCGGAACGCAAGACCTATTCCGTCTCGCACCGGATCAGGGGCGCGCGCATCGTCAATTGCGGAACCGGCGTTTTTTTCGGCGACTGGACGCAGGGCGTGTGGGTCGTCGACAGCGACGTCGTCGGCTGCGCGCAGGGGATCGTCACCGAGCCGAAGCCCGCCGGCGAGCTCGACCAGCTGTTCGTGCGCGGCAATGAATTCGGCTATGGCCTCAAGGACGTCGTCGTCGCCGGGCCGATCTCCGACGTCGTGATCACGAACAACCAGTTCGGCGACGAGCGCGGGCGCGGCTATGCGGGCGTGACGCTCGCCGGCGCGAGGCAATATGTGGTGGCCGGCAATGTGTTCTTCTCGACCAATGGCGCGGGCGCGACGGCGATCCGCCTCGCCGGCGCCGCGCCGCGCGGCCCCAATCTCGTCAGCGGGAACGCGATCTTCGGCTTCGCCGCGGGCATTGAGGTCGGGCCGGTCGCTGCGCGGGCGAAGATCGCCGGCAATGAGTTCGGCCGCAACGCCGTCGACTACGGCGTCGCCCCGGGCGCGTCCGGGCTTTTGATCGTCGACGACGCGCCGCGCCCGCTCGCCGCCTTGCCGGCCTGCGGCGCGGGCCTCGACGGCTCGCGCTTCGTGGTCAGGGACGCGAAGGCGCCGAAATATCTCGAGCCGCTCGAAGACGGCGGCGAGCGCCGCGTCGAAGCCCTGTGCGACGGGCCCGCGGCCGGCTGGCGCGCGCATTGAAGGCGCGCCCGCAGGCTTCGCGTCAGCCCTGCGCCTCCCGCGCCTTCATGTCCGCCGCAAGGCCCGCCTCGACGGCGTCGATCGTCTCCTTGAAGCGTTCCGGCGAACAGTCCTGCCTGACCCGCTCGAGCGCGTTCTCGCGCAGGCGCGCCCAGAGCGACGCATCGGTATAGAGCCGCGCGCAGGCCTCGGCGAAGGCCTCGGCGTCGTCGCCCGTGAGAAGGTCGCGTCCGTCGCGCCAGCCGAGCTGGCCGGCGAGCAGCGGCGTCGTCACGCAGGGCAGGCCGCGGCTCGCGGCCTCGTGGATCTTGTGCGGGATGCCGGCGGCGAAGCGCGTCGGCGCGACGAAGATCCGGCTGTCCCCGAACAGCTGCGAAAGGTCGTCGAGCGCCCCGGTGGCGACGACGTCGCGGCCGACCCGCTGGCTGACGGCGGGCGATTTGTTGAGCCCGGCGACGATGAATTTGAACGGCTCGCGCAGTTTCTGGCGCAGCAGCGGCAACACCTTGTCGACGAACCAGATGATGGAGTCGCCGTTCGGCGTGTGGTCGGCGTGGATCGCGCCGACGAACAGGATCCCGCCGCGCTCGGCGAAGCCGTTGCGCGTCGGGCGCGGTTCGAGCGCGTGGCCGAGCACGCGCACCTCCTTGTCGGGCCAGCGGCGCGCCACCTTGTCGCGTTCGCCCGGCGAAACGCAGAGCACGGTCGAGGCGAAGCGGGCGATCTGCATCTCCTCTTCGAGCAGGCGCGCCTGCTCCTCCTGCGGGACGGTTTCGCCGCGCAGCCGCTTGAGCGCGATGTCACGGTCGGTGAACAGGGCCTCGGCGTCATAGACGACAGGCCGGCCGCGCAGGAGGTCGGGTTCGCGCTCCAGCGCCGCGTTGAGCGGGGTCATGTTATGCGGGCGGCTGACCAGCACGGCGTCGTAGAAGCCGGCGCGGGCCTTGATGAATTCGAACGCGGTCTCCATCGAATAGCCGAAGGCGACCTCGACCCTCGGGTCGAGAGTCTTGCGGATTTCGGTCCAGGGATGGGGCCGGTCGAAGGTCGGCAGCAGCGTGACCTCGGCGCCGGCGGCGCGCAGCCCCTCGATCATGCGCCGCGCGCGCGGAAAGCCCGCGCCGAGCGCGTCATGCGGCACGAAATCGTCGATCACGAGCAGCCTGAGCTTCCGCGGCCCGGCCGTGCGGGCGAACAGCACATTGGCCGGCGCGGGCGGCAGATGCCGGGCGAGCGTGTCGGCGTGGAGGGCGAGGAACTTGTCGCGGTTGCGGATCTGCAGCTGGATCGCCTGGTCGTTGTTGGCGGCGCTGGCGAATTCGAAATGGTTCACCACGACGGCCGGATCATAGACGATCCGCCAGCCGTTCTCCCACAGCCGCAGGCAGTAGTCGGTCTCCTCGTAATAGGCCGGGACGAAGATCTCGTTGAAGCGGCCGAGGTCGTGGAACAGCGCCGTGCGCGTCAGCAGGAAGGCGCCGGAGCAATAGTCGACGTCGCGGCGGAAATTCGCCTCGAAATGCTCGGGGTCCGCGCCGCGGCGATAGCCGAGGCAGGTCCCGTCGTTCCACATGATGCTGCCGGCCTCCTGCAGCAGCCCGTCCGGCAGGATGAGCCTGGCGCCGACGGCGCCGACGTCGTCATTTTCGCGGATGAGGTCGAGCGCGGCCTCGAGCGTCCCTTCCGGCAGCTCGGTGTCGTTGTTGAGCAGCAGCAGGGTCTCGCCGCGCGCGAGCTCCGAGGCCGCGTTGACCGCGCGCAGGAAGCCGAGATTGCTCTCGTCGCGCCGCACGACGAGATTGTCGCAGCGCTCCAGAAGCTCGCCCGTGCGGTCGCTCGAGCCATTGTCGTAGACGATGATTTCATAGGGGAAGGGCGCGCGGCCGAGGCGCCTTTCGAGCGAGGCGAGGCAGGCGTAGGTGAAATGCGCCTTGTTGAAGAGCACGAGCACGATGCTCATCGCCGGCTGCTCGCTCCGCGTGAAGCGCAGCCTCGCGCCGGAGGCGAGGAAGGCCGAAAGACCATCCTCGATTTTTGCGATATGGAGCGCCTTGAGCTCGGCGAGCGGCTTCGCCGGCGGCGGGTCCTTCGGCCCGCCCCGCGCTTCGGCGAGCGTGCGCTCGGCGAGCGAGACGTCATAGCCCTTCCCGGCCAGAACCTCGCGCCAGCTCCGGCCGCCGTCGTCGGCGAAGCCGTCGCGCAGCGCCATGACCTTGACGAAGGGGAAGCCCTCGTCGATCAGGCCGCGCCAGTCGAACAGCGTGCGGTTGTCGGACTGGGTCGTGGACGGGAAGGCGACCTCGCAGACGAGGCCGGCGCGGCGCAGGGTCGGCGCGAGGCGCACCTCATATTGCCGGATGACCTTGTCCTTGTCGGCGAAGGCCACCACGCCGTCGATGAATTTATGAAAGGCGCGGCTCGCGAGGGCGCGCGCCTTGAGCGCCACGAAGAAGCTCTGCACATGCCAGGAGATCTCCTGGCTTTCGGTGAGGCCGACGAAATCGGCGGCGCTGTCGCGGATCCTGCTCAGGAGGGCGGCGAAATCGGCGTCGTTGGTCGGGCCGAACAGGCTGTCGTTGAGAAGATAGAGGATCTCGACCCCGTAGAGCTCGGGATGGAGCCGCAGCGCATGGGCCCAGGCGGCGAAGTCGAGCCCGGAATTGCGGCGCACGACGAGCCCCGCGACCTCGCCGAGAAGCGCGGCGTCGGCCTCGACGAACTCCGCGTCGGCCGCGACGAGAAGCACGACGTCGACGCCCTGCCGCCTGAGGGCGTGCAGATAATGACGCACATGCGGCTTCAGCCGGCCCGCCGGCGAATGGGTGACGAACAGCGCCGCCTCCCGCCCGACGGCCGGCGGCTTGAGAACGCAGATTTCGGCCGCCTCGACCGGGCTGAAGGGGACGCAGGCGACGCGGCCGCCGGCCTGGCCGTAGCGCAGGAAATGGTCGAGCGGGTCGACGCCGGCGTCGGCGACGTCCTTGTAGAGGCGCAGGTAAAGCTCGGTGTCGAAGCGCAGCGACGGGTCCGCCTTGCGGCCCTTGCCGATCAGCTTGTAGTGGACGAGCGGATTGAGGCCGAGCTCCGCGGCGTCGGGATTCTGCTCCATGTACCAGGAGGTGTCGAAGAGCGGATTGGGATTGCGCCCTTCGGCCGCGCCGTGGCGAATGAAATGGCGCAGCGCGTTGGTGTTCGCCGTGGCGACGTCGGGATAGTGCTCGCGATACCACGACGTGTCGAAATAGGGATTGGGGTCGCGTCCCTCCCTGTCGCCGTGTTCGACGTAATGCTTGAACGGGCTGAGGCCCTCATCGCGCACGTCGGGATTGCGGTCAAGATACCATCTGGCGTCGAACAGCGGGCCGGGGCTGCGTCCCTCGGCCGCGCCGTGCCGCACGAAATGATCGTAGGGCTCCATGCCGCTGTTTCTGACGTCTTCGTAGCGGTCGAGATACCATTTGGCGTCGAACAGCGGATCGGGCTTCTCGAAACGCAGCAGGCGCTTCGCCTGCGAGAGCTTGCGGCGGCCGGCGCGAAGCGGCGCGGTCAGCCGCCAGGACGAGCTTGCAAGCAGCGCCTCACGTTCGCCGCCAAGACGCGCGGCGCCGCGTTTCTCGCGCGCGAGCTCCGCGCTCAGGGCGTGCCGCATTCGGCCTCGACCGGCTTCTTGGCGTCGAGCTCGCGCCGCGTCGCGGCGGCCTTCGTTTCGGCTTCGCCCAGCAGTTTCGTCAGCGTGACGATTTCCTCGACGCGGGTTTCGCTTTGGGCCCCGGCCTCGGCGGCGGCGTCGGCCATGGCGTCGCGCCGGGCTTCGGCCTCGCGCAGTCTGGCGCGCAGCTCGTCGAGGCTCGCCAGGCGCGCGAGGACCCGGGTTTCGAGCGCCTCGGCCGCGGCCTTCGCGGCGATCGCCTCGCGCTCGGTCTCGGAGAGGGCGGCGCGGACCTTCTGGAACGCGGCCTCGGTCGCTTCGGCGCGCTCGGCGAGCGCCGCCTGCGTCGTCCGCGCGGCGGCGGCCTCGCGCGCGCTCGCCTCGAGCGCGGCGCCAAGGCGCCGCCCTTCGGCGCGGGCGGCCTCGATCTCGCCGCGCGCGGCCTCGCGCGCGGCCGAGGCCTCGCGCAGCTGCGCGCCGCTCTCGTCGAGCGCGCGCCGCAGCTTGTGCGCCGCCTCCTCCCAGCGCCTCGCCTCGAACGCCTCGGCGCAGCCGCGCCCGAGCCGGGCGAAGGTTTCGCGCACGGCCCGTCCCGCGTCGGCGTCGCGGTCGATCTCATAGAGGCGCGTCATCCACTCGCTCTGGAGCGCGCCGACGCCGACGACGCCGAGGCCATGGCCATGGCTGAACTCGAAAGTCGGACGCTCCCGCCGGATCTCCTCGAAGAATTTGAAGACGCCGAAGCCGCGCTCCCGCACGTTGACGTCATGCAAGAGGACGACGGCGCGGTCGGAGAGTTTCGGCAGCCAGGTTTCGAAGTCGTGCCGCACGGCCTCATAGGCGTGCAGGCCGTCGATGTGCAGCAGGTCGATCGAGCCGTCGCTGAAATGCGGCGCGGCCTCGTCGAAAGTGCTGCGCACGAGCCGCGAGAACGACGAATAATGCGCGTCGTTGTAGGCCTGCGCGCGCTGATGGATCTCTTCGCCGTAGAGGCCCGCGTGCGCGTCGCCTTTCCAGGTGTCGACGCCATAGCAGCGCGCGTCGAGCCCGAGTTCGGCGACCGCCTGGCAGAACGCGAAATAGGACGGCCCGTTGTAGACGCCAAGCTCCACGACCGTTTGCGGGCGCAGCGCCGCGACCGTCCAGAACGCGAAGGGAATATGCTCGAGCCAGGCGGATTCGGCCAGAAAGGCCGGCGGCGCGAACATCGAGCGCAGGGAGAACAGAAAGGCTGCGCGTCCGGGCGCGTCGTCAGGCTCCGGGCTTTCGGTCTCAGGCGTGTAGGACAGGGCCAAGTGGGGCTCTCCTCATTCCGGTTGCGCGCAGGAATTCCCGCGTCCGTCGGCCGGCGCCGCAGGGCCGCGGCGGCTCAGGCGTGTCACGCTCGCGTGAACGAAGCGTTGACTTGGCGGCGCGGCTTTGTTTTTCTGATGGAAATCTAGCTATTATCACAGATGGATGCAGAAACGGTGCAAATCGACGAAAGCGAAATCGCCCGGGTCGAAACGTCAGAGCTGTTCGACGCCGTCTGGTACCTGAAACACTACCCTGACGTAAAGGCGTCGGGGCTTCGCCCCGCCGAGCATTACATTCGCTACGGCGCCCGTCTTCTGCGCGATCCGGGGCCTGAATTTCATACACGCTTCTATCTCAGGACCTATGAGGACGTGGCGCAGGCGGGCATGAACCCCCTGCTTCATTTCATCAAACATGGGCGATTGGAGGGCCGCGTCGGCAAGGACGCGTCGCGCGGCGCGCGAAAGCGCGCGTCGCCGTTCTCGCCCGCGGCGCCGGCGTCGGGCGCCCGGTCCGGGCGGGGCGACGGACCCGTCGTCCTCGTCTCGGGCGAGCCCTTCGAGCGGCCGGGCTTCGTCTATCGCGTGGAGCGCTACGCCGAAGCCTTCCGCAAGGCCGGAGAGACGGCGCTGATCATTCCGCGCGAGCAGCTCGGCGACCATCTCGAAACGGTCGCCGCGGCGAAGCTCCTGTTCATCTGGCGCGCGAACTGGGGCGGCGTCGCCGCAGCCATCGAGACGGCGCGGCGCAACGACGTTCCGGTCGTGTTCGATCTCGACGACCTGATGGCGCGTCCCGAACTCGCCAACGAAACCTATATCGACGCGATCCGCTTCAACCGCATGAACGTCGACGGCGTGCGCGCGCATTACGACGACATCCGCCGCACCATGCTCGCCTGCGACATGTCGTCGGCGAGCACGCATGAGCTCGCCTGGCACATGCAGGCCGCCAACGAGCGCCGCGCGACCTTCGTGCTGCCGAACGGCTATGCGCAGGAGGCCTATCTGAAGTCGCGCCTCCACGCCCGCCTCAAGCGCGCGCGGGCGCGGGACGATCACGACCGGCTGGTCCGCATCGGCTACGCCAGCGGCAGCCGCACGCATCAGGCGGATTTCCGCCAGTGCGTCGGGGCGGTGGCGCAGGCGCTGCGCGAGAACGAGAACTGCCGGCTCGTGCTGTTCCGGCTCGGGCCCACGAAGACGCTCGACCCTGGCGAATTCGAGGAGCTCGTGGGCCTCGAGGGCCAGATCGAATACCGCCCCTTCGTCGCGCATCACGACCTGCCGACCGAAATGGCGCGCTTCGACGTCAATCTCGCGCCGCTCGAACATGGCAATCCGTTCTGCGAGTCGAAGAGCGAGCTCAAGTTCTTCGAGGCCGCGATCGTCGACGTCCCCACCGTCGCCTCGCCGACGGGCCCGTTCCGCCGCGCGATCGCGCATGGCGAAACGGGCTTCCTCGCCGCCACGCCAGAGGAATGGTCGCAGGCGCTGACGGCGCTCGTCGGCGACGCCGGCCTGCGCCGGCGCATGGGGCGCGAGGCGCATCGCCGCGCGCTCTGGCCATGGGGGCCGACCCGCCGCGCCGAGCTCGCGCGTTCGCTCGTCGACCAGCTGCGGCCCGGGCGTGCCGGCAGCCGCGCGGCCTTTTTCGAGGCGGCCTCGGCGCAGCGCGAGATCGCGCCCGTGCCGATGGCCGAGGCGCGGATCGTCGCCGAACATGATTCGGGCGAAGCCTCGCGCGTGACGGTGGTTGTGCCGCTCTACAATTACGAGGGCTTCATCGAGGAGGCGCTCGACTCGGTCAAGGCGCAGACGCTGCAGGACCTCGACCTCGTCGTGGTCGACGACGCCTCGACCGACGGCTCGCTCGAAACGGTCAGGGGCTGGATGGAGGCGAACGCCGCGCGCTTCAACCGCGCGGTCCTCGTCAGCCATGCAAACAACGTCGGCCTCGGCGCCGCGCGCAACACCGGCATCGACATGGCCGACAGCCTCAGCGTCATGCTGCTCGACGCCGACAACAGGCTCCTGCCCGAATGCTGCGCCGTGAGCCTCGAAAAGATGGAGGCCGAAGGCGCGGCCTTCGTCTATCCGGTCATCAGCGTGTTCGGCGCCGAAACCGGCTTCATCGGCACGCGCCCCTTCCGCCCGGCCAATTTCGTCCCCGGCAACTACGTCGACGCCATGGCCATGATCTCCAAGGAGGCCTGGGCCCGCGTCGGCGGCTTCTGGACGGAGCGGATGGGCTGGCAGGATTATGACTTCTGGTGCCGCCTCGTCGATCATGGCCTGCATGGCGTCCACATCGACGAGACGCTGGCCGAATATCGCGTGCACGGGAAGTCGATGCTGCGCACGGCGACCGACAGGCGCGGCAACAAGGCCGCCCTCGTCGCGCGCCTCGAGGCGCGCTATCCCTGGATCAGCCTGCAGGACGAGCGCGTCGGCTATCGCGTGGCGCAGGACTGAGCCGCCGCCGCGGCTTTGGGCGCGCAAGAGGGTCTTGAGCACAAGAGGGTTTTGGGCGCAAGAGGGTTTTGGGCGCAAGAAGGCGTCAGGCGTCTGGCGGGAAAAACGGCGCATCGGACTGGTGCTGCGAGAGAGGATTGAACTCTCGACCTCTCCATTACCAATGGAGTGCTCTACCACTGAGCTACCGCAGCGCCGGGGGCTGGCCGAAGCCTCGCCTGAGGGCGTCCGTCTTTGGGCGTCCGTCTTTGGGCGACGGTCTCAGGCGACCGTTCCGGGCGACGTCCGCCGGCCGTTCGGCGTCGGCCGATCGGGACCCGCCTATTGGCACAACAATCCGGCGCAGGCAAGCCCGCGCCGCGCCGGGCGGGCCGCTTTCTGGCGCAGGGGCGCGGCTTCGCCGCAAAGCCGCCGCGCTTTGGGCTCATGGGGTCCTGACCTTGGCCGTCGCGCAGCGGGGCGCCGCCGCAGGGGCGCGCCACATGCGCGCGCCACCCACATGGGCTGTCGCGCTTGTCGCGCCGGCCGTGGCGCACTAAAGCTTGCGCCCGCGACGCGCGGCGGGCGTTTGCGCGCGATTTCTTAACGAGATGGCCAGAAAACTTGACGGCCCCCCGGACCCCGACGCGGCCGGGCGGAGCGAAAAAGACGAAAGGCGCAGGCGGCTCGCCGCCGCGCTGCGCGAAAATCTCGGCCGCCGCAAGGCGCAGGGCCGGGAACGCCGCGCCCGGGAGGACGGTCAGGGCGAGGGCGAGGGCGACGAGGGCGCCGGGCGCGAGGACGCGCCGGCTGGGCCCCGCGACGCTTGAGCTGATCGAGCCCCGCGCAGGAGCGGGGCGCGGCGCGGCCCTTCGGGAGGGGCGCCGCCGGACGGAACGGGGGATTGATGGACCGCATTCGCATCGTCGGCGGGCGTGAGCTCAACGGCGTCATTCCGATCTCGGGCGCGAAAAACGCGGCGCTGCCGCTGATGATCGCCTCGCTGCTCACCGCCGAGACGCTGACGCTCGAGAACGTGCCGGACCTCGCCGACGTCAACCGCCTCCTGCGCATCCTCGGCAATCATGGCGTCGACCATATGGTCGAGGGCCGCCGCTTCGGGGACACGCCCGACGCGAGCCGCACCATCCGCCTGTCGGCGCGCGACATCGTCGACGTCACGGCGCCTTACGAGCTCGTCTCCAAGATGCGGGCGAGCTTCTGGGTGGTCGCGCCGCTGCTCGCGCGCATGGGCGAGGCGCGGGTGTCGCTGCCCGGCGGCTGCGCCATCGGCACGCGCCCCGTGGACCTGCTCATCATGGCGCTCGAAAAGCTCGGCGCGAGCGTCGAGATCGAGGCGGGCTACGTCCACGCCACCGCGCCGCGCGGCCTGCGCGGGGCCGAGATCGTCTTTCCGAAAGTGACCGTCGGCGGCACCCATACGGCGCTGATGGCGGCGGCGCTGGCGCAGGGCGCGACGCGGATCGTCAACGCCGCGCGCGAGCCCGAGATCGTCGACCTCGCCGCCTGCCTCAACAAGATGGGCGCGAAAATCACGGGCGCCGGGCGCTCCGAGATCGAGATCACGGGCGTCGGCCGGCTCAACGGCGGGCGCCATCGCGTCCTGCCCGACCGCATCGAGGCCGGCACCTACGCCATCGCCGCCGCCATGACCGGCGGCGAGGTGACGCTGCAGGGGGCCGAGGCCGGGGCGCTGCAGAGCGCGCTCGACGTGCTGGCGGCCGCCGGCGCCGACGTCTCCGTCTCGAACGAGGGGGTCAGGATCCGGCGCAATGGCGCGGGCCTGTTTGCGGTCGACGTCGAGACGGCGCCCTTTCCGGGCTTTCCGACCGATCTTCAGGCGCAGTTCATGGCCCTGATGACGAAGGCGAAGGGCCAGTCCCGGATCACCGAGACGATCTTTGAAAACCGCTTCATGCACGTGCAGGAGCTGGCGCGGCTCGGCGCGCGCATAAAACTCGACGGCGACGTGGCGCTGGTCGAGGGCGTCGAGCGGCTCGAGGGCGCGCCCGTCATGGCGACGGACCTGCGCGCCTCGGTCTCGCTGGTCATCGCCGCGCTCGCCGCCGAAGGCGAGACCATGGTCAACCGCGTCTACCATCTCGACCGCGGCTTCGAGCGGCTCGAAGCCAAGCTTTCGGGCTGCGGCGCGGTGATCGAGCGACTTTCGGGCTGACGGCGGGCGCCGCAAAGCCGCGGAAAATCCGGCTTTGGAGGCCGCGGCGTCTTTACGCCGCGGATTTCCGCATCATCTAACAGCCAGTGGCGAACACGGCCCGCCTCGCGCGGCGCGGCGGCCGGACCAATTTCGAGCGGATCAAGATGACGCAGACGGCGACGACGAGCGAGCTCAGGCTGATCGCGCGCGACGCGGAGGATCTCGCGATCGTTTCGGCCAATCTCCAGGACGCGCTGACGCTGGTCGCAGACATGGCCTTCGACCCGCAGGCCGGGCGCTTCACCCTCTACGCCTGCCGCTTCGACTGGCTGAAGGCGACGACCGGCCCGCTCGAGCGCTGCCGCACGGGCCTCTATTTCGAAGGCGTCGAGAAGGCCTCCTGCGCCGGCTTTTCGCGCGGCGACAAGGCGCGCATCCTCAACCTTCTGAGCGTCGTCTTCCTCGAAGGCGGGGAGGGCGGCGGCGTCGTCGAGCTGACCTTTTCGGACGGCTGCGGCGTGCGTCTCAAGGTCAGCCGGCTCGACGCCAAGCTGTGCGACCGCGGCGAGCGCTGGCCCGCGCGGGTCCGCCCCGGCCACGCCTGCGCCGAGGAGGGCGACGCGCAGGGCTGACGTTCGGTTTCGGGCGTCGCGCGGGGTCCGGGCGCGGCGCGTCAACGCCGCCGCCGGGCGCCCGGCTTGTCGGGCGGCGAAGTTCCGCTTACGTTGCGCAAATGTTTGAAAGCGCTTTCCAATCCTTTGAGGACGCGGCCGACGGCGCGGCCGGTCCTGTTCGTCTCGCGGCCTTGCGGCAGGAGCTCGCCCGCCTCAAGCTCGACGGCTTCGTCGTGCCGCGCGCCGACCGCCACCAGAACGAATATGTCCCTCCCTCCGAGGAGCGGCTCGCCTGGCTCACGGGCTTTTCCGGCTCGGCCGGAACGGCGGTCGCGCTGCAGGACCGGGCCGCGATCTTCGTCGACGGGCGCTATACGCTCGCCGTGCGCGGGCAGGTCGACGTGGACAGCTTCGAGCCTGTCGACAGCGGCGAGACCTCGCCCTCCGACTGGCTCGCGCGGACGCTGAAGCCCGGCGCGCGCGTCGGCTATGATCCGTGGCTGCACACGCAGGGGCAGGCCGAGCGCCTCGCCAAGGCGGTCGCGACGGCGGGGGGAGAGCTCGTCGCGCTCGACGCCAATCCCATCGACGCGATCTGGCGGGACAGGCCGCCGCCGCCGCTCGGGCGCGTCGTCCTTCACCCGCGCAAATTCGCCGGCGAGAGCGCGGCGCGCAAATGCGCGCGCGTCGCGGCCGCGCTCAAGGACGCGGACGCGCTCGTCGTCAGCGACCCGCATGCGCTCGCCTGGCTGTTCAACATCCGCGGCTCCGACGTCGCCCATACGCCGCTGCCGCTCGGCTTCGCGCTCGTGCCGGCGTCAGGCGCGCCAAGTCTCTATCTCGACCCGCGCAAGCCTGGCGCCGCCGCGAAAAAGGCGCTCGCCGCGCTCGCCGAGCTCAAGGCCCCCGACGCGCTCGAACCCGACCTCGCGGCGCTCGCGCAAAAGGGGCGCAGGCTGCTGTTTGACGCCGCGACCGCGCCCTCGCGCCTCGTGACGCTCGTGCGGGGCGCGGGCGGAACGGCCGAGGTCGGGACCGACCCGATCGCGCTCATGAAGGCGCGCAAGAACGACGCCGAGCTCGACGGCGCGCGCGCCGCGCAGCTTCGCGACGGCGCGGCGCTCACGCGCTTCCTGTTCTGGTTTTCGCAGAACGCGCCGGCGGGCGGGCTGACCGAGATCGAGGCGGCGCAGGCGCTCGAAGGGTTTCGCCGGCAGACCGGGCTTTTGAAGGACCTGTCCTTTCCGACCATTTCGGCGGCGGGGGCGAACGCGGCGAGCCCGCATTACCGCGTCACCACGAAAACCAACGCCCGCATCGGCCGGGGGATCTATCTCGTCGATTCGGGCGCCCAGTACGAGGACGGCACCACCGACGTCACGAGGACCCTCGCCGTCGGGCGCCCGACCCCCGAGATGCGCGACCGTTTCACCCGCGTGCTGAAAGGTCATGTCGCCATCGCCCGTCTGGTCTTTCCGAAGGGCGTGTCGGGCGCGCAGATCGACGCCTTCGCGCGGGCGGCGCTGTGGCGCGCGGGGCTCGACTTCGACCATGGCACGGGCCATGGCGTCGGCGCCTATCTTTCGGTGCATGAGGGGCCGCAGCGCATCTCGAAGCTCGGCGCGACGCCGCTCGAACCGGGCATGATCCTGTCGAACGAGCCCGGCTACTACAAGGCCGGCTGCTGGGGCATCCGCATCGAGACTCTGGTCGTCGTCGAGCCCCGCGCGATCAGGGGCGCCGAGCGGGAGACCTACGGCTTCGAGACGCTCACGCTCGCGCCGATCGACAGGGCCCTGATCGAGCCGAAGCTGCTCGACGACGGGGAGCGGGCGTGGCTCGACGCCTACCACGCGCGCGTGCGCAAGGCGCTCCAGCCTTTCCTTTCGCGCGAGGAAAAACGCTGGCTCGCGGCGGCGACGGCGCCGCTCTAGCGGGCCTGCGGGCGTTTGCGGCTTTCGCGCCGCGCGAAATGATTTAAGAAGACCGCGCGAACCCCACATACAGGCGCCTGGCCGATCTTTCGATGACAGACATCTCCGCACTCGAGACGAACATCCTCGCCGACATCGCCGCCGCCTCCGACGAGGCCGCGCTCGAAGCGGTCCGCGTCGCCGCGCTCGGCAAGAAGGGCTCGGTCTCGGCGCTTCTCTCAGGGCTCGGCAAAATGTCGCCCGAGGCGCGCAAGACCGAAGGCGCCAGGATCAATCTCGTCAAGGAGGCGGTCGCCGGCGCGCTGGCCGAGCGCCGCGCGGCGCTGAAGGAGGCCGCGCTCGAGGCGCGCCTCGCGTCGGAGACCGTCGACGTCACCCTGCCGCTGCGGGCGCAGGGGGCGGCCGCGGGCCGGGTCCATCCGGTGAGCCAGGTGACGGACGAGCTCGCCGAGATCTTCGCCGACATGGGCTTCTCGATCGCCGAGGGGCCGGACATCGAGAGCGACGACTATAATTTCACCAGGCTCAACTTTCCGCCGGACCATCCGGCGCGGGAGATGCACGACACCTTCTTCTTCGAGCCCGGCCCCGACGGGACGCGCCGCCTGCTGCGCACCCATACGAGCCCGGTGCAGGTGCGCACCATGCTGACGCAGACGCCGCCGATCAGGGTCATCTGCCCCGGCCGCACCTATCGCTGCGACTCGGACCAGACGCATACGCCGATGTTCCATCAGGTCGAGGGGCTGGTCATCGACCGCTCGTCGAACCTTGGCCATCTGAAGTGGATTCTCGAAGAATTCCTGAAGGCGTTCTTCGAAACAAAAAGCGTCAAGCTGCGCTTCCGGCCGAGCTATTTCCCCTTCACCGAGCCCTCGATGGAGGTCGACGTGCAATGTTCGCGCGCCGGCGGCGAGATCAGGTTCGGCGAGGGCGACGACTGGCTCGAGATTCTTGGCTGCGGCATGGTCCATCCGAACGTGCTGAAGAACTGCGGGCTCGACCCGCAGACCTATCAGGGCTTCGCCTGGGGCGTCGGCATCGACCGGCTCGCCATGCTCAAATATGGCATGGCCGACCTGCGCGCCTTTTTTGAAGCGGACGTGCGCTGGCTGAAGCACTACGGCTTCCGCCCGCTCGATTTCCCGAGCCTCGCCGCCGGCCTCAGCGCGTAACGGGGCCGCGCGAAAACTTCAGCGCGGCGGGGTGCCGTTGAGCGCCAGCGCCTCGCCGGCGAGATAGAGGCTGCCGGCGATGAGGATGCGCGGCGGCGTCGGCCATTCGCGCGCCGCGAGAAAGCGCAGCGCGTCGGCGACGCTGTCGCAGGCGGCGGCGTCGACGCCGGCGGCCTTGGCGGCGGCGGCGACTTCGGCCGCCGGCTTGCCGTAGAGGTCGGCCCTGACCGGCACGGCGATGGCCTCCTGCGCCAGCCCTGCGAAGGCGCGCAGGAAGGCGCCCGTGTCTTTCGTGGTCAGCGTGCCGCAGACGAGCACCAGCGGGCGCTCGGCGCGCTCGCCGAAATCGGCCATGGCCTCGGCGACCGCGCGGCCGCCGTCCTCATTGTGGCCGCCGTCGAGCCAGATCTCGGCCCCCGCGGGGGCGAGTTCGACGAGCCGGCCCTTGACGATGTTCTGCAGCCGCGCCGGCCATTCGACCTGCAGCAGCCCGCGCTCGAAGGCCTCGGCCGGAAGCTCCGGCGCGATCAGGCGCGCGAGCGCGACGGCGGTCGCGGCGTTCTCGATCTGGTGGCGCCCGGGCAGGCGCGGCAGCGGCAGATCGATGAGGCCGCGCTCGTCCTCGAAGATCAGCCGGCCCTGCTCGGCGCGCGCGAAAAAATCGCGCTGCGCCTCGATCAGCGGCGCGCCCTTGCGCCGCGCCTCGCGCCGCAGCACGTCGAGCGCGCGCCCGTCCTGGGGGGCGACCACGGCCGGGACGCCGGGCTTGAACACGCCGGCCTTCTCGAAGGCGATTCTGTCCACCGTCGCGCCCAGAAACTCCGGGTGGTCGATGGAGATCGAGGTGATCGCGCAGGCCGCCGGCCGCTCGACCACATTGGTCGCGTCGCCACGCCCGCCGAGCCCGACTTCGAGCAGCAGGAAGTCGGCCGCATGGCGCGCGAAAATGTCGAAGGCCGCGGCGGTGGTGAACTCGAAGAAGGTGATGGGGGCGCCGCCGTTCACCTCCTCGCAGCGCTTCAGCGCGGCGTAAAGCGTCTCGTCGTCGACGAGCTGGCCCGCCCCCGGCGCGCCGAGGCGAATGCGCTCATGGAAGCGCACGAGATGCGGCGAGGTGTAGACATGGGCGGTCTGGCCGCCGGCCTCGAGGATCGCCCGCAGGAAGGCGATGGTCGAGCCCTTGCCGTTGGTGCCGGCGACATGGACGATCGGCGGCAGGCGGCGCTCGGGCGAGCCGAGCGCGGCGAGCAGCCGCTCCATGCGCCCGAGCGTGAGCTCGATGTCCTTTTTGTGCAGCAGGTAGAGGCGGCCGAGCAGCGCGTCGAGCGCGCGTTCGGTCTCGTGCGGCCCGGTTGCGGCCTCGCCTGGAGCGGCGGCGGACATCGGCGCGTCCGTTTTCCTGACGCTCACGCGGCCGCGGCCGGGCGCGGCGTATGCGTCATGATCGAGCACAGCCGCGCGAGCGTGGCGCGCATGTCGTGGCGATGCACCACCATGTCGATCATGCCGTGCGCTTCGAGATATTCGGCGCGCTGGAAGCCTTCGGGCAGGCGCTCCCTGATGGTCTGCTCGATCACGCGCGGGCCGGCGAAGCCGATCACCGCGCCGGGCTCGGCGATCTGGACGTCGCCCAGCATGGCGTAGGAGGCGGTGACGCCGCCGGTCGTCGGATTGGTCAGCACCACGATATAGGGCAGGTTGGAGTCGCGCAGGCGCTGCACGGCGATGGTCGTGCGCGGCATCTGCATCAGCGAGAAGATGCCCTCCTGCATGCGCGCCCCGCCCGAGGCGGTGAAGATGATGAAAGGCGTCTGGCGCTCATAGGCCGTCGTCATGCCGGTGACGATCGCCTCGCCCGCCGCCATGCCGAGCGAGCCGCCGAGAAAGTCGAAGTCCTGCACGGCGACGACGATCTCCATGCCGTCGAGCCGCCCGAACGCGAGCTTGACGGCGTCGGGGGCTTCGGTCTTGGCGCGATATTCCTTGAGCCGGTCGGTGTAGCGCTTGATGTCGCGGAATTTCAGCGGATCGAGCGGCACGTCGGGCGTCGGCAGTTCGTCATAGACGCCGCCGTCGAACAGATTGGCGAGGCGCGCCTTGGGGGCGAGGCGCATGTGATAGCCAGAGCCCGGCACCACGAACAGATTGGCCTCGAGGTCCTTGTGGAACACGAGCTCGCCGCTCTCGGGACATTTGACCCAGAGGTTTTCCGGCGTCTCGCGGCGCAGGAAGGATCGGACCTTGGGCGGGACGACGTTGGAGATCCAGTTCATGGGCGGTTCCGAAGCGGCGGACCCTCGCCGGGCCGGCGCTATTTAAGGGCGATCGCGCCCTTTTGCGACAGAATTATAATACAAATTTCGGAGGGACGCAGCGGCCGCCCTCAGGCCGGCGCGCGCGCCGCAGACCGTGCGCCGGCGGCGAGCGCGCGCACCAGCCCGGCGACGCTTTCGACCGTCCGCGCGCTCGCCCGGCCGTCGGCGTCGAGCGAGCGGCGCAGCGCCTCGACCAGCGCCGAGCCCGACACCACGCCGTCGGCGTGGGCGGCGATGGCCTGCGCGTCCTGCGCCGTCCTGACGCCGAAGCCGACCGCGACCGGCAGCGGCGTGTGGCGCTTGATCCGCGCGACGGCGGCGGCGGTCTTCGAATAGTCGGGCGTCGCCGCGCCGGTGGTGCCGGTGATCGACACATAATAAACGAAGCCCGAGGTGTTTTCGAGCACCGCCGGAAGGCGCGCGTCGTCGGTCGTCGGCGTCGCGAGGCGGATGAAATTGAGCCCCGCGGCGAGCGCCGGCAGGCACAGCTCCGCGTCCTCCTCGGGCGGCAGGTCGACGACGATCAGCCCGTCGACGCCGGCGGCCCTCGCCTCGTCGAGGAAGCGCGCGACGCCATGGACGTAGATGGGGTTGTAATAGCCCATCAGCACCAGCGGCGTGTCGGCGTCGCCCTTGCGGAAGTCGGCCGCAAGGCGCAGCGTCCGTTCGAGCGTCATGCCGGCCTTCAGCGCGCGCAGGCCCGCCGCCTGGATCGCCGGGCCGTCGGCCATCGGGTCGGTGAAGGGCATGCCGAGTTCGATCACGTCGGCGCCCGCGCCAGGCAGCGCCTGCAGCACGGCGAGGCTCGTCTCCGGGTCCGGGTCGCCCGCCATGACAAAGGCGACGAGCGCGGCGCGCCCCTCGGCGCCGAGCGCCGCGAAGCGGCGGTCGATGCGGGTGGCGGGGGCGGCGGCTCCGGAAGCCTCGGACTTGGCGGCCTCAGATTTGGCGGCCTCGGATTTGGCGGCCTCGGATTTGGCGGCCTCGGACATGCGGGCCTCGGACATGGGGGCGTCGGACATGGGGCGCGGGCCTCTTTTCGCGCTGTGGCGCAGGCGCTGGGCAATAAAGGATTTTTCGCCGCTTCGCAAAGCCCGCGGCGAGATGCGGCGCCCGCGCCGGGGCCGCGCCGGGCTAGGCTCGGGGCGGCTCACGCCCAAAACCGTCGACAGGACCGTGACATGACCGAAACGCCGAAATTGAGCGACGCCGCGCTCGCGCTCCACGCCGGCGACAAAGACCGCGCGCTCGGCGCGCCGCTCTCGCCCCCGATCGTGCTCTCGTCCAATTTTTACAGCCATCCCGACGCGATCGGCTTTTCGGCCAACGAGCTTCAGGCCGACGCGCCGCATTTCTATGCGCGCTGGAGCAATCCGACCGTCGATCTGCTCGAAAGGCGCCTCGCCGCGCTCGAAGGGGCCGAGGCGGGCCTGTGCTTTGCGAGCGGCATGGCGGCGCTCGCCGCCCTGTTCTTCGGCGTGCTCAGGCCCGGCGACGAGCTTCTGATCTCGGACGTCTGCTACGCCGGCACGGCCGAACTCGCCTTCGGCGCGCTGGCCGCGCGCGGCGTCGGCGTCAAAAGCTTCGACGCCAGCGACCTTGGCGCGCTCGAGCGCGCGCTTTCGCCAGCGACCCGGCTCATCCATATCGAGACGCCGGCGAACCCCATCCTGCGCGTTCATGACATCGAGGCGATCGCCGGCCTCGCCCGCGCGTCGGGCGCGGAGCTTTCGGTCGATTCGACCATCGCCACGCCGATCGCGACCAAGCCGCTCGCGCTCGGGGCCGACTACGTCGTCCATTCGCTGACCAAATATCTCTGCGGCCATGGCGACGCGCTCGGCGGCGCGATTTTGGGCCGCGCCGCGCCGCTGGCGGAGCTGCGCGCCGGCGAACTCATCCATTTTGGCGGCGCGCTCGCGCCGTTCCCGGCCTTTTTGATCCTGCGCGGGCTCGAAACGCTCGGCCTGCGCATGGCCCGCCACGAGGCCAACGCCCGCGCGCTCGAAGATTTTCTCGCGGGCCATGCAAAAGTGCGCCGAACCCTGTGGCCGGGCTCGCCGCGCCACCCGCAGCACGCGCTCGCCAAAAGGCAGATGCGCAATTTCTCGGGGCTGTTCTCCTTTTCGGCGAAAGAGGGGAGCGCGGCGCTGGCGCGGCGTGTCGCCGAGACGGTCAGGCTGTTCAGCTACGCCGTCTCGCTCGGCAAGTCGAAGAGCCTCATCTATTACATCCCGACCGACGCGCTGCTGCGCAATTCGCTGCGCCTCGACGCGGCCGCCGAAGCCTCCTACCGCGACTGGGCGGGCGAAGGCGTGTTCCGCGTCTCGCCGGGCCTTGAGGAGGCTGACGAACTGATCGCCGACCTCGACCGGGCGCTGGCGTGAGGCAGGCCTGCGCCACAAGACTTGCGCCCAGGAAGACTTGCGCCACAAGACTTGCGCCACAAGACTTGCGCAGGGGCCGCCGCGGCGCGATGCTCGGCGCCCATGACCCGTCCGATTCCCTGAAGGCCCGCCCTGGCCGCCCGCGCGCTTTTTCGCATTTTCGGCGCGGCCGCGGCGTTCTTCGCGGTCGTCGTCCTGTCTTTTCTGCTGATGCGGCTCGCGCCCGGCGGCCCCTTCGACGCCGAGCGGCCGCTCGATCCGCAGGCGGCCGCGGCGCTGCGCCGCGTCTACAAGCTCGACCTGCCGCCGGCCGAACAGCTCTGGCTCTATTTCAAGAGCCTCATGCATGGCGACTTCGGGCCGAGCCTCCACTGGCGCGGCTTTTCGGTCAATGAGCTTCTCGCCCATGCGCTGCCGATCTCGCTGCGGCTCGGCGCCGAGGCGATGCTGCTCGCGCTCGGCCTTGGCGGCGCGCTCGGCCTTTTTGGCGCGCGGGCGGGGCGGGGCCTGTCCGCGCGGCTCGGCGCCTTTGCGGTCGCGGCCGTGGGCGTCGTCGGCTTCGCCGCGCCGGCCTTCGTCATCGCGCCGCTGCTCCAGCTCGTGTTCGGCCTGCGGCTCGGCCTGCTGCCCGTCGGCGGCTGGACGGACGGCGGAGCCGGGCCCGTCTCGTGGCGCAACCAGGTCCTGCCGGCCGCGACCCTCGCCCTGCCGCAGATCGCCATCGTCGCGCGGCTGACGCAGGCGGGGCTGCGCGACGCGTTCGACGAGCCCTATGTGCGCACGCTGCGCGCCTTCGGCCTGCCGCGCGCCCATATCGCGCTGCGCGCCCTGCGGGCCGCGATCCTGCCCACGCTGTCCTATCTCGGCCTCGCCGCGGCCGGTCTGCTGACCGGCTCGGTGGCGGTCGAAACGGTGTTCGGCATTCCCGGCATGGGGCGCTATTTCGTGGAGGGCGCGCTCGGGCGCGACTATCCGCTGGTCATGGGGACGGTGGTGGTCGTGGCGGCGCTGGTCATCTTCTTCAATCTTCTGGTCGATCTCGCCTATGGCTGGCTCGACCCGCGCGTCGCCGAGGGCGCGTCGGCGTGATCCCGCAAGGCCTTCGCGCAGCCTTCGGCCGCGTCCCGAAATCGGCGCTCGTGCTCGGCCTCGTCGCGCTCGCCTGCGTGTTCGGCCCGATGCTTGCGCCGCATCCCTTCGACGCGGTCTATCGCGACCATGTCCGCGTCGCGCCCTCGCTGTCGCCGCGCCCGGACGCGGCGGCGCTGCTCGCCGTCGCCGAAGACCTCGCCCGGCGCGCCGGCGCCTCGCTCGACGAGGCCGAGGACGCGGGCGAGGCGCTGCTCCTGCGCCTGTCGGCGATAACCCCGATCGACGCCGAGGCGATCCTGTCGCTCCAGCCCTCCGGCGCCTTCGGCCGGCCGCGCGCGCTCGAAGCCCGCGACGGCGGGCGCGAGCTGTTCGTGGCCGTGCCGCTCACGCGCGAGACCTTTCTGTTTGGAACCGACGCCAACGGGCGCGACCTGCTCGCCCGGACGCTCTGGGCCGGCCGCGTCTCGCTCGCCGTGGGGCTTTGCGCCTCGCTCGTCGCGCTCGTCGTCGGCGTCGCCTATGGCGCGACGGCGGGGCTCGCCGGCGGCGCGCTCGACGCCGCCATGATGCGCGTCGTGGAGGTGATCTACGCGCTGCCCTTCATCTTTTTCGTGATCATGCTGGCCATGGTCTTCGGCCGGCGCTTCTCGCTGATCTTCGTCGCCGTCGGCGCGGTCGAATGGCTCGACATGGCGCGGCTCGCGCGCGGCCAGACGCTGGCCCTCAAGGAGAAAGACTATGTGGCCGCCGCCCGCGCGCTGGGGGCGGGGCCGTTCGACGTCCTGCGCCGCCATATTTTGCCGAACGCGGCCGGGCCGATCCTCGCCTTTCTGGCGGTGGTCGTCGCCCGCGCCATCGTGCTCGAAAGCTTCGTCTCCTTCCTCGGGCTTGGCGTGCAGGAGCCGCTGACGAGCTGGGGCGCGCTGATCGCCGAAGGGGCGCGCAACATCCAGGACGCGCCGCATCTCCTCGTCGCGCCGGCGCTGTTTCTGGGGCTGACGCTGGCCGCGCTGCAAAGCCTCGGCCAGACGCTCGAGGCGCGCTTCGCCCTGCGCGAGACGGAAGGCCGGTGAGCGCCGCCCCGCTCATCGAATTCCGCGCGCTCTCGGTGCGCTACGGCGGGCGCGAGGCGGTGCGCGCGGCGAGCTTCAGCGTCGCGCGCGGCGAGATCGCGGCGCTCGTCGGGGCGTCGGGCTCGGGCAAGAGCCAGACGGCGCTGGCCGCGCTCGGGCTCCTGCCCGAGGCCGCGCGCGTTTCGGGCGAAATTCTATTTGCGGGCGAAAATCTCGTCGGCCTGCCGCGCCGGCGGCTCGACGCGCTGCGCGGAAAAAGGCTCGCCGTCGTATTCCAGGAGCCGGCCGCGGCGCTCGACCCGTTTCTTTCCGTCGGGGCGCAGATCTGCGCCGTGCTGCGCCTCAGGGCCGGGCTCGGGCGGGCCGCGGCGCGCGCCCGCGCGCGCGAACTTCTGGCGCTCGCGCGCCTGCCCGATCCGGACGCGGCCTTTGCGGCCGCCCCGCGCCAGCTTTCGGGCGGGCAGCTCCAGCGCGCGGCGATCGCCATGGCGCTCTCCTGCGAACCCGAGCTGCTTGTCGCCGACGAGCCGACGACCGCCCTCGACATGGGCGTGGCGGCGCAGATCCTCGACCTTCTGCAGGCGCTGCGCGCGACGCTCGGCCTCGGCATGATCTTCATCACCCACGACCTGCCGCTCGCCGCCCGTTTCGCCGACGTCATGCATGTGATGGCGCGGGGCGCGGTCGTCGAGAGCGGCCCGCCGGGCGCGCTGCTGCGGCGCGAGGGCGGCGAGGCGGCGCGGCTGATGCGCGCCGAGGCCGGGCCACGCCATTCTGAAGCCGCGCCACGTCATGCCCAAGCCGCGCCACGTCATGCGGAAGCCGCGCCGGACGCGCCGCCGCTGCTCGAGATCGAGGCGCTGCGGGTCGAGGGGGTTCGCCGCGAAGGCTTCCTGCGCGCGCGGCCGGCGCCGATCCTGCGCGGCGTCGGCCTTTCGCTCGCGCCGGGGCGCACGCTCGCCGTGCTCGGCGAATCGGGCGCGGGCAAG
>NZ_JBGAHM010000029.1:0-43980 GCF_044226135.1 Methylocella sp.
AGGGTCTTCTTGTGCTTGGCGTGAGAGGTCACGCCCCTTTTGACGCGGGCCATTCAAAATCTCCGGGCGGGCATGGGCGGGTGGGCATGGGATCGAGGTTCGGACGCGAGGCGGCTCAGCCGTTCGGCAGAAAATATTTGATGATGTTGTCGCCGTCGCTCTTGAACAGCACGCGGGTGCCGCGCAGGTTGCGCACCTGCTTGTTGGTCCGCTTGATCATGCCGTGCCGCTTGCCGGCCTGGGCGTAAAGCACCTTGCCGGTGGCGGTGATCTTGAAGCGCTTCTTCGCGCCGGATTTGGTCTTCAGCTTGGGCATTTTGCTCGTCTCCGCGGGCGCTCGGCCCGATTTTGGGGGTCAGGCGGGAAAACCCGCCCTCGTTCGTCGTGCGAACGAGCGAACGAACCGCCACGGCAGCCCTTGTGAGCCGGTCGGTTCGAAGGGGCGCTTTATAAAGCAAGCGGCGGCGAAAGCAACGCCGCCGTCGCTCAAGTTTCATGCGCGCGTCAAGCGGCCGAAAGGTCGAGCGCCATGCGGCCTTCGACCGTCCCGGCGCGGAGCCGGTCGAAGACGTCGTTGACCGCTTCGAGCGGCACGGTCGCGACCTCGGCCCTGACCTTGCCTTCGGCGGCGAAGGCGATCGCCTCGTCGAGGTCGCGCCGCGTGCCGACGATCGAGCCGCGGATCGTTATGCGCTTCAGCACCACGTCGAAGATCGGCGTCGGGAAATCGCCCGGCGGCAGGCCGACGAGGCTCACCGTGCCGTTGCGGCGCACGAGGCTCAGCGCCTGGGCGAAGGCCGGCGGCGAGACGGCGGTGACCAGCACGCCATGGGCGCCGCCGCCCGTCGCCCTGACGATCTGCGCCGCGGCGTCCGGGTCGCGCGCGTCCACGGCGAGGTCGGCGCCGGCCGCGCGCGCCAGCGCCAGCTTGTCGGGCGAGACGTCGAGCGCGGCGACATGCAGGCCCATGGCTTTGGCGTACTGGACGCCGACATGGCCGAGCCCGCCGATGCCCGAGATGGCGACCCATTCGCCCGGCCGCGCCTCGGTCTCGCGCAGCCCCTTGTAGGTGGTGACGCCGGCGCACAGGATCGGCGCGATCTCGGCGAAGCCGATGTTTTCGGGCAGGCGGGCGGCGAAGGGGGCGGCGGCGATGACATATTCGGCGAAGCCGCCGTTCACGCCATAGCCGGTGTTGTGCTGATGCTCGCAGAGCGTCTCCCAGCCGGTCTCGCAATATTCGCAGGCCTGGCAGGCGTCATGCAGCCAGGCGACGCCGACGCGGTCGCCTTCCCTGAGGTTCGTGACGCCGGGGCCGAGCGCGGCGACGACGCCCGCCGCCTCATGGCCCGGAATGAAGGGCGGCGAGGGCTTGACCGGCCAGTCGCCGTCGGCGGCGTGGAGGTCGGTGTGGCAGACGCCGCAGGCCATGACCCTGACCAGAACCTCGCCGGGGCCGGGCTGCGGGACCGGAACCTCCTCGATGACCAGCGGCTGGCCGAAGGCGCGCACGACGGCGGCTTTCATCGTCTTGGCCATGTGTCCTCCCATGCTGCTGTTTTGTCTTGGGGCTTCTTTTGAACGGGCGGCGGCCCCTCACCCCTTCAAGAACATATGATAGGCGGGATTGTCCGTCTCGTCCTCGTAAGGGTAGCCGAGCCGGGCGAGGCGGTCGTCGAGCCGGGCGCGGTCCTTCTCGCCCGCCTCGACGCCGAACAGCACGCGTCCGTAATCCGCGCCATGGTTGCGGTAATGGAACAGGGTGATGTTGAAGTCGGTCCCGAGGCAGTCGAGGAAATCGGAGAGCGCGCCCGGCCGCTCGGGAAATTCGCAGCGCAGAACCCGCTCGGGCAGAAGCGCGCCGGCGCGCCCGCCGACCATGTAGCGCACATGCAGCTTGGCGGTCTCGTCGGCGCTCATGTCGAGCACGCCATAGCCCATGGATTTAAGCTCGGCGACGAGCTTCGGCTTTTCGGCGCGGGCGTCGCGCAGGCGCAGGCCGACGAACACATGGGCGTCGCCGGGGCCGGCGTAGCGATAGTTGAACTCGGTGATCACGCGCCGCCCGAGCCGCTCGATGAAGGCGCGATAGCTGCCGCGCGTCTCGGGGATCGCGACGCCGAGCAGGATCTCATGCGCCTCGCCGATCTCGGCGCGCTCGGCGACATGGCGCAGCCGGTCGAAATTCATGTTGGCGCCGCTGGCGATGGCGATCAGCGCGCCCGTGCGCGCGGGATGCTCGGCGGCGTAGGCCTTGAGCCCGGCGAGCGAGAGCGCGCCGGCGGGCTCGGCGATCACGCGGGTGTCTTCAAAAATGTCCTTCACCGCGGCGCAGATCGCGTCGGTGTCGCACAGAAGCACGTCGTCGAGCAGGTCGCGGCAGAGGCGAAAGGTTTCCTCGCCCGCCTGGCGCACGGCGACGCCGTCGGCGAACAGGCCGACGCGGGGAAGCTCGACGCGCCGCCCGGCGGCGATCGCCTCCTTCATGCAGGCGGCCTCGACCGGCTCGACGCCGATCACTTTCGTTTCGGGCCGCAGGAACTTGACATAGGCCGCGACGCCGGCCGCGAGCCCGCCGCCGCCGACGGGCACGAAGATCGCCTCGACCGGCCCCGGATGCTGCTGCAGGATCTCGACGCCGATCGTGCCCTGTCCGGCGATCACGTCCGGGTCGTCGAAGGGGTGCAGAAAGGTCAGGCCCTGCTCGGCCTCGAGCGCGCGGGCGTGGGCGTAGGCTTCGTCGAAGGCGTCGCCTTTCAGCACGATCTCGCCGCCGAGATGGCGCACGGCGTCGATCTTGATCTGCGGCGTCGTGACCGGCATCACGATCACCGCGCGCGCGCCGAGCTTTTGGGCCGAGAGCGCCACCCCCTGGGCGTGATTGCCGGCCGAGGCGCAGATGAGGCCGCGCGCGAGCGCCGGGGCGTCGAGCCGCGCGGCCTTGTTATAGGCGCCCCTGATCTTGAACGAGAAGACCGGCTGCAGGTCCTCGCGCTTCAGAAGCGCGTCGCAGCCGAGCCGGCGCGAGAGCCGCCGCATCGGATCGAGCGGCGTGACGACGGCCGCGTCATAGACGCGGGCGTCGAGGATTTTTCGCACATAGTCGTTGACGGGGAGGGCGTCGGTCACGGCGAGGGCGCGTCCTGCGGGCGGATGAGGCCCGCCGGAGCTTAAGCCTCACCCCGTGTTGCGCAAGCCCGCCGCGACGCCGTTGATGGTGATGAGGATCGAACGCAGCGTCTTGTCGTCATGCTCGCCGGCGCGCCAGCGCCGCAGCAGCTCGACCTGCATGTGGTTGAGCGGCGAGATATAGGGAAAGCGGTGCGCCAGCGCGCCGGCGAGGGCCGGGTTGTCGGACAGCCGCGCGCTCGCCCCGGTCAGCTCGTCGAGCGTGCTGACGGCGCGCGCCCATTCGGCCTCGATCGCGCCGAAGACCGAGGCGGCGAGCTCGCGGTCCGGCGTCAGCTCGGCGTAGCGCTTGGCGAGGCGCATGTCGGCCTTGGCCAGAACCATGTCCATGTTGGACAGGAGCGCGCGGAAGAACGGCCATTCGGCGGCCATGCGCTTCAGCAGCGCCTTGCGCGTTTCGGGGTCCTTGGCCACGAAGGCCTCGACGCCCGAGCCGAAGCCGAACCAGCCCGGCAGGTTGATGCGCGCCTGCCCCCATGAGAACGACCACGGGATGGCCCGCAGATCCTCGATGCGCCGTGTCGATTTGCGCGAGGCCGGGCGCGAGCCGATGTTGAGCTCGGCGATCTCGGCGATCGGCGTCGCGGTGAAGAAATAATCGACGAAGCGGGGGTTGTCGTAGATGAGGCCGCGGAACGCCTTCATGCTGGCCTGCGACAGCTCCTCGGCGGCTTCGAGGAATTCGGGCGGGACGGCGCCTTGCGCCGGCAGCAGCGTCGCCTCGAGCGTCGCCGCGACCAGCGCCTCGAGATTGGCGAGGCCGATCTCGGGATTGGCGTATTTCGACGAAATCACCTCGCCCTGCTCGGTGAGGCGGATCTGGCCGGCGACGGTGCCGGGCGGCTGGGCGAGAATCGCCTGATAGCTCGGCCCGCCGCCGCGCCCGACCGTGCCGCCGCGCCCGTGGAACAGGCGCAGCGAGACGCCCTCGACGCCGGAAAACAGCTTCGCCAGCGCGGTCGAGGCGCGGTAAAGCTCCCAGTTCGAGGTGAAGAAGCCGCCGTCCTTGTTCGAATCCGAATAGCCGAGCATCACCTCCTGCTCGCCGCCGGAGGCGCGGATCATGTCGGCGATCCCGGGGATCGACAGGAAGCCGTCCATGATGCCCGGCGCGTTGCGCAGGTCCTCGATGGTCTCGAACAGCGGCGCGACGATCAGCTCGGCGCGGGTCCCGGGCTCGCCCAGAACCCCGTGCAGCATGCCGAACTCCTTCTGCAAAAGCAGGACTTCGAGCAGGTCGGAGACGGTTTCGGTGTGGCTGATGATGTAATGCACGACCGCATGCGGGCCGTAGAGGCGGCGCGATTCGCGCGCGGCCTCGAAGATTTCGAGCTCTTCGGTGGCGCGCGGGGAATAGTCGACGCCCGGCACGCGCAGCGGGCGCGGGTCGCGCAGCAGCGAGACGAGCAGGGCGCGGCGCTCTTCTTCCGACAGCGCCGAATAATCGGGGCAGGCGCGCGCCGCGGCCATCAGCTCCTTCAGCGTCTCCTCGTGGCGGTCGGAGCTCTGGCGCAGGTCGACGGACGCGAGATGGAAGCCGAACACGTCGACGGCGCGGCGCAGCGGCGCGAGGCGGGCCGGAACCAGCGCCTCGCCGTGATTGGCCCTGAGCGACTCCTCGATCACGCCGAGATCGGCCTGGAGTTCGGCGGCCGAGGCGTAGGGCTCGCCCGGCGGCAGGGCGTGCTTCAGCGCCTCGCCCCCGGTGAGCAGGGTCAGCGTGCCGGCGAGCCGCGCGTAAAGCCCGATCAGCGCGCGGCGGTAGGGCTCGTCGGCGCGGTGGGCGTAATCGTCGCCCGAAGCGTCGGCGAGCGCCTGAAGCGCCTCGCTGCGGCCAAACAGCGTGCCCGAGGTCGAAAGCTCGCCGCCGAGGGCATGGACCTCGCGCAGGTAGAAGCGCAGGGCCGCGTCGCACTGCCGGCGCAGCGCCGAGCGCAGCGTCTCGGCGTTGACGTTGGGATTGCCGTCGCGGTCGCCGCCGATCCATGAGCCCATGCGGAAGAAGGACGGGACCGGCTGGCCGGGCAGAAGCTCCTCGAGCCGCGCGTAAAGCTGCGGCGTCTGGCGCAAAAAGGTGAGCTCGTAGAAGCTCAGCGCGTTGGAGATCTCGTTGCCGACCGAAAGCCGCGCGTAGCGCAGGAGCCGCGTCTGCCAGAGCTGGGCGACGCGGGCGCGCAGCAGCATCTCGTTGCGCGCCCGCGCGCGCTCGCCCTTCAGGGTCTCGCGCTCGGCGAGAAGCCCGGCGATGGCGCGCTCGGCGTCGAGCAGGGCCTTGCGCGTGACCTCGGTCGGATGCGCGGTGAGCACCGGCGAGACGAGGCTGCGGCCGAGCGCCTCGGCGATCGTCTTCGGGGCGACGCCGGCGGCCTTGAGGCGCTCGAAGGTCTTTTCGAGCGTGGCGTCCTCGAAGTCGTCGGGGCGCTCGGCGGCGCGCTCGGCGCGGCGGCGGATGTTGTGGCGGTCCTCGGCGATGTTGGCGAGATGGGCGAAATAGCTGAAGGCCCGGATCAGCGCCATGGCCTGCACGGGGGTCAGGCCGTGCAGGGTGCGGTCGAGCTCGGCCTCGACGCCGGGATCGGCGCTGCGCGCGAAGTCGACGGACAGGCGGCGGGTGCGCTCGACGAGTTCGAAAGTCTCCTCGCCCTCCTGCTCCCGGATGGTTTCGCCGAGGATCTGGCCAAGGAAGCGGATGTCCTCGATGAGCGGGCGCTCGATGGTCGAGGCGGCCGCCGGCGTGGAGTCGAGAGCTTTCGTCATTGCTGCCTTTTCATGGGGCTTGGAGCTTGGGGGCCTGGGGCTTTGGGGCTTTGCGGGCCAGGAGCTGTGGGATTTGGAGCTGTGGGGTTTGGAGCCGTGGGGCGTGAATCCGGGGGCCTTGAGGGTCGACGAAAGACGCGCGGGCGGGGGGACGGCCTCCGTCTGAACGCGGGCGCGGCGCGAGCGCCGGCGGCGCGTCGACGCGCCGGGCGCTCCCGCCATTCTGGCTGTTCGCGGGCGGCGAAGCAATCGGGGCGCCACGGACGCGCCCAGGACCGGCGCGATTGACACGGCCGCCGCGCCGTCCGAACAATATGGCGCGAACACCAAGCAGAAGGCCGCCGCGACGGACGCCTCTCGCGGCCGAGCGTCAAAACGGGGCGTCGGGAGGAGGCGTCATGATTCCGGAGCATCCGGCCGGACCCCGTTCCGTAGCCCTCGTCGGCCCGCAGGGGGCCGGCAAATCCGCCCTGTTCGACGCGCTGATGGCCGCGGCGGGCGAGCCGCAGAAGCGGCGCGCGGCGGCGGGCGGCCGCCATGAGACGCGGCTCGGCCATTGCGTGTTCATGGGCGAGCGCTGGTCGCTGCTCGACTGTTCGGGCTCGGTCGAATTCGCCTTCGAGACCGAAGCCGCGCTCGCCGCCGTCGACCTCGCCGTGGTCGTCGTCGAGCCGGCGCCCGAGCGCGCGCAGACCCTGCCGCTGCTGTTCAGGTCGCTCGAGGCGCGCGGCGTGCCGCATCTTCTGTTCGTCAACAAGATCGACCAGCTTTCGGGCTCGTTCGAGGAGCTGATCGCGGCGCTGCAGGCGCATTCGCCGCACAGGCTCGCGCCGCGGCAATTGCCGGTGCGCGCGGGCGACGCCGTGATCGGCTATGTCGATCTCGTCACCGAGCGCGCCTGGCGCTATGAGGGCGCCGCCGAGGCCCAGCCGATCGAAGTCCCCGACTCCCTGCGCGCGGCCGAGCGGGCGGCCCATGGCGGGCTCGCCGAAGCCCTCGCCGATCACGACGACGCCCTGCTCGAAAAGCTGCTCGAGGACGTCGAGCCGAGCCCGGGCGAGCTTTACGCCGACCTCGCCAGAGAGCAGGCCGAGGGCCAGATCGTCGAGACGCTGATCGGCTCGGCGATCCGCGGCCATGGCGTGTTCCGGCTGTGGAAGGCGCTGCGGCACGACGCGCCGCCGGCCTGCCAGACCGCGCGCCGCCGCGGCCTCGACGACGCCTCCGACGCGCCGGCCGTGCAGATCTTCAAGACGGTTCAGGCCGGCAAGCTCTGTTACGGGCGCGTCTGGCGCGGCGTCCTGCGCGACGGCGCGACGCTCAATGGCCTGCGCGTCGGCGGCCTGTTCCGCTTTCCCGGGGCCGAGCAGATCCGGGCGCCCGAGGCGCAGGCGGGCGAGCTCGTCGCGCTCGCCCGGCTCGAAGGCGTCGGCGCCGGCGACCTTCTCGGCGCGGAGGAGGGCGCCTCCGCCGCCGGCCCCTTTCCGCAGCCGCCCGCGCCGGTCTATGAGCTCGCCGTCGCGCCGAAGGACCGCAAGGACGACGTGAAGCTCTCGGCGGCCCTCGCCCGGCTCGCGCAGGAGGACCGCGCCCTCGTCGTCGAGCGCCGCCCGGAGACCGCCGAGACCGTGCTCAGGGGGCAGGGCGAGATTCATCTCTCCGCCGCCATCGAGCGGCTCGCCGGGCTCTATAACGTCGAGGTCGAGGCGACCACGCCGCGCGTCGCCTACAAGGAGACGATCCGCCGCGCCGTTTCGCATCACGGGCGGCTCAAGCGACAGACCGGCGGCCATGGCCAGTTCGCCGACGTGAAGATCGAAGTCGAGCCGCTGCCGCGCGGCGCGGGCTTCGAATTCGTGGACAAAATCGTCGGCGGCGCGATCCCGCGCAATTTCATCCCCGCGGTGCGCGAGGGCGTCGAGGAGGCGCTGCGCAAGGGCCCGCTCGGCCATCCGGTGGTGGACCTGCGCGCGACCCTCGTCGACGGCGGCTTCCACAGCGTCGACAGCTCCGAGATGGCGTTCCGCTCGGCGGCGCGCGCGGCCATGGCCGAGGCGCTCGAAAAGGCCGAGCCGACCCTGCTCGAACCCGTCGACCATGTGGTGGTGAGCGTGCCCAACGCCTTCACCGCGGCGGCGCAGAGGCTGCTCAGCGGGCGGCGCGGCCAGATCATGGGCTATCATGAAAAGCCCGGCTGGCCCGGCTGGGACGACGTCGAGGCGCTCGCGCCCGAGGCCGAACTGCATGACCTCATCATGCAGCTGCGCTCCGACACCATGGGGCTTGGCGGCTACAGCCGGCGCTTCGACCATCTGTCCGAGGCGCGGCGCTAGAGCATTTTCAGTAAAAGGCGCAGACTTTTACGTTGAGAAAATGCGTAAAGAACAAGACGTCGGCGCGCGTGCGCGACGCGATGACGTCCGAACGCGCGCGACAGCATTTTCAGTAAAAGGCGCAGACTTTTACGTTGAGAAAATGCGTAAAGAACAAGACGTCGGCGCGCGTGCGCCAGAGCGGTCTCCGGCCGGATCGGTTCAGTCCGGCCGGGCCGCGCCGGCCGGCTCAGGCGTCGCCGGCTTGGACGTCGCCGGCTTGAGCGCCTCCGGCTTGGGCGTCGCCGTCCAGAACCTCGGTGTCGGGGCGGTCGTCGCCGGCCGCGTGCTCGACGCGCCACTGGCCGGCCTCGGTCTCATATTCGATCTCTTCCGGGTCGCCCGGGGCGCGCTGCTCGGCGGCGGCGAGCCGCGCCGCGGCGAGGGCTTCGTCGTGGGTGCGAAAAGTCTCCGAATAGACGTCGCCGACCTTGTAGGCGAAGCCGCCGTCGTGCTCGACGATCTTGTAGGTCAGGACGGTCATGCGGGTCTCCCGTTGGAAAAATCGGCCTGCGCCTCCACCCTAACGCGGCGCGGCGGCGGGCGGATGCATTTTTGGGCGTTTCGGCTCGTCTTTATGCGACGAAGGTCGTATAGCGGGCGCGGCAGGGCGCAGGCGGCGGGGATCGTCGCGCCCGACGAACGCGGGACGAAACCACCATGCCCATGCTCCTCTCGCCGATCGCCGAGGCGCTCTCGCGCCAGGGCTTCGCCTTCGTCCATGGCGACGCGACGCGGGCCGCGCTCGACGGCTTCGGCCTCGCCGACTGGGCGGGGTTCGCAAACAGCTGGAACGATCTCGGCGTCGACGCCTATATGGCCGACGGCGGGCGCTACCGCCGGCGCCGCTTCGCCGCCTACGCCGTGTCGCGCGGCGGCGTGCTGCGCAAGCCGCACCAGCCGCATTACCAGAGCATGGACTACAACGCCCTGAACGGGGGGATCGAGCGCTGGTTCTCGCCCGTCGCCGAGGAGATCGGCGCGCATCCGGCGATGCTGGCGGCGATCCGGACCGGCTTCGCCCTGTTCGACCCGCTGACGCCGCGCGCCGCGCGGCCCGAGGTCTGGCATGTCGAGGCGCATCAGTTCCGCATCGAGGCGAACGCGCGCGAGGCCGGGCGCCCGACGCCCGAAGGGCTGCACCGCGACGGCGTCGACTGGGTGTTCGTGCTGCTCGTCGGCCGCGACAATGTGGCGCGCGGCGAGACGACGACGCATGGCCTGACCGGCGAGAAGCTCGGCGCCTTCACCCTGACGCAGCCCTGCGACGCCGCCTTCGTCGACGATTCCCGCGTCTTCCACGGCGTCACGCCGGTGACGCCGATCGACCCCGAAAAGCCCGCGAGCCGCGACGTGCTGGTGCTGACCTTCAGGAGGTGAGGCGACGGCGCCGCCGCCCCGGCCGGTCACACCACCTCGTCAGGGGCGAGCGCGCAGACGGTCGCGGGGTCGGTCTCGATCTGCAGGGTGGCGTGGCCGACGCCGAAGCGCCGCTCGAGCTCGGCCGCCGTCGCCGTCAGGAAGGCGTCGCCCGGATGGCCCGCGGGCATCAGCAGATGCGCGGTCATCGCCGTCTCGCTGGTGCTCACCGGCCAGACATGCAGGTCGTGCAGCGAGGCGACGCCCGGGCGCGCCGCGAGCCAGGCGCGCAGCGCCTTGAGGTCGACGCCCTCGGGCGCGGCCGAAAGCGACATGCACACGCTTTCGCGCAGCAGGCTCCAGGTTCCGGCGACGATCACGGCGTTGACGAGCAGGCTCGTCAGCGGGTCGAGCCACATGCGGCCCGTCAGCAGGATGGCGAGGCCCGCGACGCCGACGCCGACCGAGACCGCGGCGTCCGCCGCCATGTGCAGGAAGGCGCCGCGGATGTTGAGGTCCGAGCGGCCGGAATAGAACAGCATGGCGGTCGCCAGATTGATCGCGACGCCGACCGCCGCCACCGCCGCGACCACGCCGGCCTCGACCGGCGCCGGATCGAAGAAGCGGCGCACGGCCTCATAGCTCAGCGCGCCGACCGCCACGAGCAGGAACATGGCGTTGAACAGCGCGGCGAGAATCGACGAGCCCTTGAGCCCGTAGGTGAAGCGCCCCGAGGGCGGACGCGCCGCGAGCCGCGTCGCGCCATAGGCGACGACGAGGCCGAGCACGTCCGAAAGATTGTGCCCGGCGTCGGCGAGCAGGGCGACCGAGTCGGACAGGAGGCCGGCGACGACCTCGACGCCGACGAAGCCGGCGTTGAGCGCGATGCCGAGGATGAAGCGGGGGCCGAAGTCGGTCGGGACATGCGCATGGCCGTGTGCGTGCGCGTGGCCGGGCGCGTGGCCGGGCGCGTGAACGTGATCGTGATCGTGATCGTGATCGTGACCATGCGCGTCGTGGTCGTCCGCCGCCATGCGCCGCTCTCCTGTCCGCAAGGTTCCTGTTTCGCACGGCGCGCGCCGGCCCGCCAGAGCCCCGCCGCCGCCGTGGCGCTTGCCTCGCGGCGGCGGCGGGATCAAAAGACGCGCGGAATGGCCGGCGCAGCGAGGATTTTTGTTGGACGCGAAACGCGAACCTTCCGTCGCCGTCTTCACCCAGGGGTCGACGCTGCGCCATGTGCTGGTCATGACCGGCGCGGCCTCGGTCGGGCTGATGGCGATCTTCGTCGTCGACTTCCTGTCGCTGCTCTATGTCTCGCGCCTCGGCGACCCGGCGCTGACCGCGGCGGTCGGCTTCGCGACCCAGATCCTGTTCTTCTCGGTGTCGGTCTCGATCGGCCTCGCCATCGCCATCGGCGCCCTCGTGTCGCGCGCGCTGGGCGCGGGAGACGTCGCGCGCGCCCGCCGGCTCGCGGCGTCGGGGCTCGTTCATGTCGTCGTCGTCTGCGCGCTCGTCGGGCTCGCGGGCTTTCTGGCGCGGCGCGAGCTTCTCGGCCTTCTTGGCGCGAAGGGGGCGACGCTCGAGACGGCGGCGCGCTATCTCGCCTTCACCCTGCCGGCGACCGTCGGCCTCGGGCTCGGCATGGCGCTCGCCGCCATCCTGCGCGCGGTCGGCGACGCGCGGCGCGCCATGTATGTGACGCTCGCCGGCGCGCTGACGACGGCCGCGCTCGACCCGCTGTTCATCTTCACGCTCGGCCTTGGCGTCGAGGGCGCGGCGATCGTCACCGTGATCTCGCGCGGCGTGTTCCTGATCGTCGGGCTCTACGGCGCGGCGCTGCGCCATGACCTCGTCGCGCGGCCAAGGCTTTCGGCCGCGTTCGCCGACGCGCGCGCGCTCCACGCCATCGCCCTGCCGGCGATCGCGACCAATGTCGCGGCGCCGGTGGCGAGCGCCTACGCCATGAGCGTGTTCTCGGGGTTTGGGGCGGCGCCGGTCGCGGCGCTCGCCATCATGGACCGGGTGGCCCCCGTCGCCTTCGGCGCGCTGTTCGCCCTGTCGAGCGCGGTCGGGCCGATTCTCGGCCAGAATCTCGGCGCGCGGCTCTATGGGCGGCTGCGCCGCGTGCTGACCGACAGCTTCGGCTTCTGCGCGCTCTACGTGCTCTGCGTCGGCCTGCTCCTGACGCAGGCGCCGCCGCTGATCATCGCGCTGTTTTCGGCCCATGGCGAGACGGCCGATCTGGTGCGCTTCTTCTGTCTCGTGTGCGGGCCGCTGTGGTTCTTTCTCGGCGGCGTGTTCGTCGCCAACGCCTCGTTCAACAATCTCGGCTTTCCGCTGCTCTCGACCCTGTTCAACTGGGGCCGGGCGACGCTCGGCACGATTCCTTTCGTGACGCTGGGCTCGGCCTGGTTCGGGCCGAAGGGCGGCTATGTCGGGCTCATCCTCGGGGCCGCGCTGTTTGGCGTCGGCGCGACGGCGACGGCCTACTGGACCGTGGCGCGGCTCGCCGAAAGCCGCTCCCGGAGCTGAGCCGCGGCGCGAAGCGCAAGCCGCTTGCGGGCGCGCCGCGTTCATGCAACGCAACGTCAGGCCGCGGCGACGGCGCGAGGAGCCGCGCGGGCCGGAAAGGACGCCGATGTTCAATCTCTATGAGATTCTCCAGAACGCCCAGGACGGACGGGCCGTCGACAATCTGGCCCGGCAGTTCAACGTCACCCCCGAGCAGGCCGACGCCGTGCTGAAAGCGGTCGCGCCCGATTTCTCGGCGGCCTTCATGAGCCAGGCCGGCCAGCCGGCCGGCTTCGCCTCGGTGCTCGGCGCGATGGGCGACCCGCAGCACGCCGCCGCCTTCGCCGACGCCGCCGCCGCCAATTCGCGCGACGCCATGCAAAAGGGCTCGGATTTCGTCGCCTCGCTGTTTGGCGGGGAGCGCGCGGCGGCGGCCTCGCAGAACGCCGCCGCCCCCCAGCCGAACCCCTCCGCGCCGCCGGGCGCGCCGGAGCCCGGCGCGAAGCCTTCGGGCGGCTTCGATCCGGCCACGATGCAGGCCGGGCTCGAGGCGCTGATCAAGATGATGCAGCCCGGCGCCCAGAGCGCGCCGCGGGCGGCGGACGTCTCGCGCGACCCCGACCTGCCGCCGGCCCCGGGCGCCCTCAGGGACGACATCGACGCCATTTTCAGGAAACGTCCCTGAACGGCGCGCGTTGCGCTTGGCGACGCGCGCCTCTATGAACCTCGCCGCATGAAAGGGCGCGCCGGGCCGGCGCGCCCTGCGACGTCGCGCCGGAGCCTCCGGCGCTCATCGTCCGATCCGGAAGCTGACTTCACATGGCGCGCGACGTCTCCGATTCCACGCCCGTCGCGTCGCGCGACGAGCTTGTCGCCTGGTTCGAGGCCGGCTCGAAGCCGCAGGACGCCTTCGCCGTCGGCACCGAGCATGAGAAGATCCCCTTCTATGAGCTCTGCCATTCGGCCGTGCCCTATGAGGGCAAGCCCGAGTCGGGGCTTGGCGGCGTGCGCGCGCTGCTCGAAGGCATGCGCGACAGGCTCGGCTGGAGCGAGATCTGCGACGGCTTGAACATCATCGGCCTTTACGACGACGGCGGCGGGGCGATCTCGCTCGAACCCGGCGGCCAGTTCGAGCTTTCGGGCGCCCCGCTCAAGACCGTTCACGAGACGGGCGCCGAGCTCGACCGGCATTTTGCGGCGCTGCGCAAGGTGGCCGAGCCGTCCGGCGTCAAGTTTCTGGCGCTCGGCATGAACCCCAAATGGCGTCTCGACGAGATCCCCGTCATGCCCAAGCAGCGCTACGCGATCATGCGCCGCTATATGCCGAAGGTCGGGACGCGCGGCCTCGACATGATGTTCCGCACCTCGACCGTGCAGGCGAACCTCGATTTTTCGAGCGAGGCCGACATGGTGAAAAAGCTGCGCGTCTCGCTCGCGCTGCAGCCGGTCGTCACCGCGCTGTTCGCCAATTCGCCCTTCACCGACGGGCGCCTCAACGGGCTTCTGTCGGCGCGCTCGCAGATCTGGCTCGACACCGACCCGGCCCGCACCGGCATGCTGCCCTTCGCCTTTGAAGACGGCATGGGCTTCGAGCGCTATGTCGACTATGCGCTCGACGCGCCGATGTATTTCGTCAAGCGCGGCGAGACCTATGTCGACGTCGCGGGCCAGAGCTTCCGCGACCTGCTCGCCGGCCGCCTGCCGGGGATGCCCGGCGAGCGCGCCACCCTGTCCGACTGGGCGAACCATCTTTCGACCATCTTCCCCGAAGTGCGGCTCAAGCGCTATCTCGAGATGCGCGGCGCGGACGCGGGGCCAAAGCCGATGCTGCTCGCCCTGCCGGCGCTGTGCGTGGGGCTGCTTTATGACGGCGCCGCGCTCGACCAGGCCTGCGAGATGGTCAGGCCGTGGAGCGCGGCCGAGCGCGAGGCGCTGCGGCGCGACGCGCCGCGTCTCGCGCTCGACGCCAGGATCCACGGCCGCACGGCGCGCGAGGTCGCAAGGGACATGCTCGCGCTCGCCCGCGCCGGCCTTGCGCGCAGGGCGCGCCTCGACGCGCAGGGCCGCGACGAGACGCATTTCCTCGACCCGCTCGACCGCGTGCTCGACGAGGGCACGGAGGCCGAGCGGCTGATCGAGGCGTTCCGCACGCGCTGGGCGGGGTCGGTCGATCCGGCCTTCGTGGCCTGCGCCTATTGAGCGGGCGCGGGCCTTGCGCGAATCGCCGCGGCGTCGTCGTGTGGCGGCGGCGTTTCGCGTCGCTGGCGGCGCGCGGGCTGCGTCCGTCGCCGCCGGCGCCCATGTCCACAGTTTTGAGACGCTTCAGGAAAGCGCGAAAGCGCCTGCGGCGTTAATGGCGTAGCCGCGCCCGAGCCGCCCCGGCGGGCGCGGGACGCGCTTTCGCGCTCAAAAAGAGAAGCCTGCGGGCCGCGTTCCTCGCTTGACGCGGCTGCGCTGTTGGGTTTCTCGTCAAGGGCAGATCGGCCGGGCTCCCTGTTTAAGCCTTATGCAACGCTTCGCGCCGAGCATTCTCCGCCGCAATATGATGGAAGGTCACGCAATGACGAGCACAACCAAGAAAGCCGCTCCGGCCAAGAGCGCAGCGGCGGAGAAGAGCGCCCCCAAGGCCGGAGCCAAGAGCGCGAGCGCCAAGGGCGCCGGCAAGGAGGCCGGGCAGAGCGCGTTCGCCAAGCCGCTGACGCCTTCGCCGCAGCTCGCCGAGATCGTCGGCGCCGCGCCGCTGCCGCGCACCGAGGTCGTCAGCAAGGTGTGGGAGTACATCAAGAAGCACAAGCTTCAGAACGAGGCGAACAAGCGCGAGATCGTCGCCGACGAAAAGCTCAAGGCCGTCTTCGGCCATGACAAGGTGACGATGTTCGAGATGAACAAATATCTCGCCCAGCACCTGAAATCCTGAAATAAGGCGCGCCCGCCGGCGCCGGCGCGGACGCCCTGGGGCTTCCGCCGGCCGCTTGGGGGGGAGAGAGTTGGGCGGAGAGCGTTTTCGGCGAAGGCCGCAGGCTTTTGCGTCAGGAAATGCGGTTCGGCGAACAGGCGGGGCGCAAGGCGCAGGCCCAGGGATTTGGCCAAATGATTTCGGCGGGCGCCCGGCCGCAGAAAGAAGGCGAAAGGCGAAGGCTTGAGCGCGTCGGCGCCGCAAGGTCCGGCCGCGGCTTTGCGGATCTGACGTTTGGCGGCGCTGGCGTTTTTCGGAATTGAGGCTTCGCGAAATTGACGTTTCGCGCAGTCCGCCCGTCTCGGAAGGGGCCGCCTGTGGGCGCGGCGCGGTGGGGCCGGCGAAAAGCGCGGGGCGGGCGAAAAAAAAAGCCCCGGCGGGGAGGCCAGGGCTTCGCGAAGGGGCGATCAGGCGGCGCGGAGATTTCCGGCCGAGGATTTTCCGGTCCGCTTGTCGGCGACGACGTCGAAGTTGATCTTCTGGCCTTCCTGGAGGTGGCGGAGGCCCGATTGCTCCACGGCGCTGATATGGACGAACACGTCCTTGCCGCCGTCGTCAGGCTGAATGAAGCCGTATCCCTTGTCCGGATTGAACCACTTCACAGTTCCCGTAGTCATGTACTGCATCCTTAGATCGTAACAGGCGAGCGTCGCATGATGACGCCCGTGTCGCATCGTCCGTCAATAAGTCGTCAGCGGACGCAAACTACGAAAGCCCAGTCGCCAGCCAAGTCGTCGGTAGAACATACGACACCCGTCAGTATAAAGCCGACGCGCGCGCAGCGCAAGGCCACTGCGTCAATTTGGCGAGCTGACAAAAACTTGAGACGGCGCTATAAATTTTTGCCCTCCCTTTTCTTCGTGATGCTTCAACAGCGCCCTGCGCCGCGGCGCCTGGGCAAGGCGCCGCTCAAGCCGCCTTCGCCGGCCTGCCTGAGCCCTGCCCCTGCGCGCGCCCTGCTTCCGCCCGGCGCCTTCCCCGCGGCCCCGCGCGATGCTATGCGGGGCGCGATTTTCTCCAAAGACAAGGACGCGACATGAGCGAGATCTGGCTGCGCGTCGGCGAGGCGACGGTCCTCGCCGCCGAAGGGCAATTCACCGACGCCATGCCCGAGGTCATGATCGGCCATGTCCGCGGCCCGGTCGGCCAGGCCTTCGCCGCCATGGCCGGGCAGGCCGCCGGCCATCCGCGCATGCTGGTCATCCGCGACCTCAACCAGATGGTCCGCCCGGCGACCATGATGACCACCAAGGTCACGGTCAATTCCTCGGCCTATGTCGAGCTGCTCGGCGGCGTGGTGCAGGCGGCGACCGGCGACGCGATCGTCGACCTTCTGGCCGAGGGGATCCTGCCGAAGGACCAGGCCGACGATCTGTGCATGATCATCATGATCTGGCTCGACCGGCGCTGCGCCTCCGACCCGAACCTCGACCAGAAGGACCTCTACCGCACCAATTACGAGGCGACCAGGCTGGCGATCACCCGCGCCCTGCGCGGCGAGCCGACGGCGGACCAGCTCATCGCCAACCGCAGGAGCGTGCAGCATTACGCGCTCGAGGGGATCATCGAGACCTGAGGCGGGCGCCCCCGTGCGCCGGCCAGGCCGCGCCGGCCCGCCGTCCGACCATTGCGACGGAACGCGCTTCTTCAATCCGGGCGGCGACGGCGCCGGGGGCGGGCTTTCCGCCCTTCTGCGCTGGCGCCGCGAGCGCCGCCCGGCGCCCTGGCCGGCGGCGCTGCCCTCGCCCTTCGCCGACCGTCCGCCGGAACGAAGCGAGAGCCTGCGCGTCTCGTTCATCGGCCATGCGTCGCTGCTGATCCAGCTCGCCGGCCTCAACATTCTGGTCGATCCGGTGTTTTCGCAGCGCGCCAGCCCGGTCGCTTTCGCGGGTCCAAGGCGCTTCAATCCGCCGGGCGTCGCCTTCGACGATCTGCCGCCGATCGACGCGGTGCTGGTCTCCCACGCCCATTACGACCATCTCGACCTGCCGACGATCCGGCGGCTGCGGCGCTTCGACCCGGCTTTCGTGACCGCGCTCGGCAATGACGCGATCCTGCGCCGCGCGGGCGCGGGCCTGCGCGTCGAGGCCGGAGACTGGGGCGCCCGCGTCGCGCTGTCGCCGCGCGTAGAGGTCGCGCTGACGCCGGCGCGGCACTGGTCGGCGCGAACCCCCTTCGACCGCAACCGCGCGCTCTGGTGCGGCTTCTTCATCCGCGCCGACGCCGGCGCGATCTACGCCTCGGGCGACACCGGCTATGGCGACGGCGCGATCTTCCGCGCCCTCAGGCGGGAGCATGGGGCGCCGGACGTCGCGGTCCTGCCCATCGGCGCCTATGCGCCGCGCTGGTTCATGCAGGCCCAGCACGTCGATCCGGCCGAGGCGGTGGCGATCTTCGAGGCGTGCGGCGCGGGCCATGCGCTCGGCGTCCACTGGGGCACGTTCAACCTGTCGGACGAAGCGCATGACGAGCCGCCGCGGCGGCTCGCCGAGGCGCTGGCGGCGCGAAACCTCGCGCCGGAGCGGTTTCGCGCGCTGCGCCCGGGCGAGGTCTTCGACGCAGGCGCGCTCAGCATTCCGTGAAATTGACCGCGAGCCCGCCCTGCGAGGTCTCCTTGTATTTGCTCTGCATGTCGGCCCCGGTCTGGCGCATGGTGGCGATCACCTGGTCGAGCGAGACGCGGTGAACCCCTTCGCCGGCGAGCGCCAGCGAGGCGGCGGCGACCGCCTTCACCGCGCCGAAGGCGTTGCGCTCGATGCAGGGGATCTGCACCAGCCCGCCGACAGGGTCGCAGGTGAGGCCAAGGTGATGCTCCATGCCGATCTCGGCGGCGTTCTCGATCTCGGCGTTCGAGCCGCCGAGCGCGGCGGCGAGCCCCGCCGCGGCCATCGAGCAGGCGACGCCGACCTCGCCCTGGCAGCCGACCTCGGCGCCCGAGATCGAGGCGTTCATCTTGAACAGCGCGCCGATCGCCGCCGCCGTGAAGATGAAGGCGCGCTCGCCTTCGGCCGTCGCGCCCGGGCAGGCCTCGCGGTAGTAGCGCAGCGTCGCGGGGACGACGCCGGCCGCGCCGTTGGTCGGCGCCGTCACCACCCGCCCGCCGGCGGCGTTCTCCTCGTTGACGGCGATGGCGTAGAGGCCGATCCGGTCCATGATCTCATGCGGCGGGCGCAGATTATTGAAGGCGCCGGCCTCGAGCCGCTCGGCGAGGCGGCGCGCGCGCCGCTGCACGCCGAGGCCGCCCGGCAGTTCGCCGGCGAAGCGCAGCCCGCGGTCGATCGCCGCCCTCCTGGTCGAGACGACGAGCGCCACATGCCGCTCGACCTCCTCGCGCGGGCGCATCGCCGTCTCATTGGCCTCGACGATCAGGGGAATCGACAGGCCCGTGCGCGCGCCGATCGCAAGCAGGTCGTCGCCGCTCGCGAATGGATAGGGCGTGGTCTTCGCGTCGCAGGCGGCGGGGCGGCCGGCCTCGTCCTCGCGCAGCACGAAGCCGCCGCCGATCGAGAGCCAGCGTTCCTCGGCGAGCAGCGCGCCTTCGGCGTCGAAGGCGGCGAGCCGCAGCGTGTTCGGGTGGCGCGGCGTCGCGCTCATCCGGTCGAACACCATGTCGGTCTCGGGCGTGAAGGGCGCGGGCTCGGGCGCGCCGACGAGCGGCAGCCGCCGTTCGCGTAAGATTTTCGCGTAAAGCGCCTCGGCGGCGTCGGGGTCGATGGTCTCGGGCGCGCAGCCGGCAAGGCCGAGGATCGTCGCCTTGTCGGTGGCGTGGCCGCGCCCGGTCCAGGCGAGCGAGCCGTAAAGATCGACCCGGACGCGGCGGGTCCGCGCGGCGAGGCCCGCTTCGGCGAGCCCGGTCGCGAAGGCGTGCGCCGCCTTCATCGGCCCCACGGTGTGGGACGAGGATGGGCCGACGCCGAGCTTGAAGATGTCGAACACGCCGATCATGCGGGCGCACCGCGCGCCGGACGGTCGCTGGAGAAAAACGCGGGGCGGTCGGTCAAGAATCCTCCAGAAAGCGCGGCGGCTGCGGCGTCGACAAGCAAAAGGCGGGCGCGGGCCCTGCGCGCCTCTTTACATATAGGCGCGCGCCGTCATGTCGGCGCGCCCGCGCCGCGCCGGGGCGCCGAAAAATGCGGCGAAGGCCGCGCCTGAAACGCGCGCCTCCCGCCGGCGCGCCGGCGGGAGGCTCCCGGCGCGCGGCCCTTGCGATGTGGGCTCGCATCTTGCTTTGTGTTGAAAAACAGCGATCTTTCCCGGGAAGAAAATTCTGGAGACACGATGCGCATTGTGGTTTTTCAGCATCTCGGCGTCGAACATCCGGGCCTCTTCCGCCGCCTCTGGGCCGAGGGCGGCCATGACTGGCGCGCCGTCGAACTCGACGAGGGCGAGCCGATTCCGACGCTCGACCCTTACGACCTGCTCGTGGTCATGGGCGGGCCGATGGACGTCTGGCAGGAGAAGCAGCACCCCTGGCTGGCGCGCGAGAAGGCGGCGATCCGCCATTGGGTCGAGGGGCTCGGGCGGCCTTACCTTGGCGTCTGCCTCGGCCACCAGCTGCTCGCCGCCTCGCTCGGCGGCAAGGTGGCGCTGATGGCGCGGCCCGAGGTCGGCCTCGCCGACGTCGACCTCACTCCGGCGGGCCAGGAGGATCCGCTGTTTGCGGGCTTTTCGCCGAGCTTCCCGACCTTCCAGTGGCACGGCGCGGAAGTCTGCGGCCTGCCGCGCGACGGGGCGATCCTCGCCGGCAATTCGGCCTGCCCGGCGCAGGCGATCCGCGTCGGGCGCCACGCCTACGGGCTCCAGTTCCACACCGAGATCGAGCCGTCGGCGATCGCCGAATGGGGCGAGGTGCCGGAATATTGCGCGAGCCTCGAACGGGCGCTCGGCCGCGAGAAGGCCGAACGGCTCGGCGAGACGATCACGCCTCATTTCCCCGCTTTTGAGGCGGCCGCGCGCCGCTTCGACGCAAATCTGACGCGCATCGTCCAGACGCTCGCCCAGAGCGAAGGCGTCTGAGGGGCGGCGGCCCGGTCTGTGGCAATTCTGCAACAGATCTTGATCCTGCGCAAATGCCGCACCCGCCCATGTGCGGGGCGCCGCCGATCGCACGTCTAACCCGGTGAGAAACGCGCCGCGCCTGCGGCGACGTCCAGGGTTGCTTGCGATGATGAACACTGTGGACGCGGCCGGGAGCGGCGCCGCGCTGCTCGCCGCCGTGATGACCGAAAGGCGCCAGCTCCTCTCCATGGCGACGCGCATCCTGCGCTGCCCGAGCCTCGCCGAGGACGTGGTGCAGGACGTGGCGGTCAAGGCGAGCTGCATGGCCGGCGGCGGCGTCGACTGTCCGGCCCAGTTCGCGCGCTGCATGGTGCGCAATCTCTCGATCGACCGCGCCCGCAAGCGCCGCCGCGAGGTCGCGCTTTCGGCGCCGGTCGAGAATCTCGACGCCGTCGAGCGCGAGGGCGCCGGCCCCGGCGAGAGCCTCGCGGCGCGCCAGGCGCTGCGCGCCGTGTTCAGCGCCCTCGACGAATTGCCGGAGCGCACCCAGCTCGTGTTCCGCCGCGTGCGCATCGAGGGCGTCGCGCAGAAGACCGTCGCCGCCGACCTCGGCGTCTCGCCGACGCTGGTCAATTTCATGGTGCAGGCGGCGCATCGCCACTGTCTCGCGCGGGTCGAGCAGGCCGAAGGCGCCGTCGGGGCCGCGCCCGCCGCCAGGCGTCTCGCGCCGCGCCGCGCCGTCGCGCGCCGCGCCCTCGACGACGGCCGCGCCGGGCCTCAGCCCGCGGGGAGGGCCACGTCGGCGCAGGCCGAGGCGAACAGTTCGAGACCGGCGCGGCGACGCTCGAAAGACGGCGTGACCGGCTTCAGCACGACGCTTTGAGGCGCGATCCCGGCCTCGATCGCCGCAAGTTTTTCGCGCAGGAGCCCGGGCGGGCCAATGAGCGAATCGTCGAGCACGCGTTCGACGTCGAACCATTCGCTCCATTCGGGCTGCAGCGCCGCCGTTCCGGCCTTCATCTTCGCCATGACCGGGCCGAGCAGCTCGGCCGCTTCGGCGCGCGCGCCGGCCTCGGTGGCGCCGGGGTGGAAAAAGCGCATCAGCGCGAGCTTTGGCGCGCTTTGGCCCGCCGCCTCGCGCCAGACCGCCGCATTGCGCGCCACGACGTTCAGCGGAAAGGGCGGGCCGCACATGAAGCCGTAGCCGCGCGCGCCGGCGAAGCGCACGACCTCCGGCGTCGAGGTCGCGAGATAGACCGGCACGGGCTTCTGCAGCGGCCGCGGCGCGATCGTCGCGCCCTCGATCCTGTAGCGCGCGCCCGAAAAGCTGACGTTCTCCTCGTAAAGCAGGCGCTCGACGAGGTCGAGGCTTTCGAGCATATGCGCGCGCGTGTCGTCGGCCTCGAGGCCGAACAGCCGGCGCTGAAGCGGAAACGGGCCGCCCTTGGCCACGCCGAACAGGAGGCGCCCGCCGCTCAGCACGTCGAGCGTGGCGACGTCTTCGGCGACGCGCAGCGGATTGTGGAACGGCAGCAGCGTCGCCGCCGAGCCGATGGCGAGGCGCGTCGTGCGGGCGGCGAGAAAGGCCAGCAGCGCATGGATCGAGGGGGCGGGCGAGTCGGCGTTGAAATGATGCTCGACGACCCAGGCCTCGTCGAAGCCGATCCGCTCGGCGAGTTCGACCAGCGCCGTCTGCTCGGCGTAGGCGCGGGAAAAATCCCGGTGCGGATTGTCGAAGCTGCAGAACAGGCCGAAACGCATGAGACGTCCTTCATGGGCGGCGTTTCAGGGCCGCCCTCGCGGCGGCGGCCGCCGCCTTGCCGTATAGCACATTGCATCGCTCATGTCGCCCGGCCGTTTTGACGGCGTCGGCGATTTGTCGCAGACGGCTTGACCGGGAAGGCGGAAGCGTTTGATCTGACGCAAGCGCGCCTCAGTCACTCGCGTGCGGCGCCGAGGGGAACGGCGAGGAAGCGGCGACAGGATCAGGTCGGAATGCAGGGTCGGGGCGGCGCTTCGCCGGAGACGGAATTTTGCGGCGCGCCCGCCGCGCTCGAGGCGGTCGGCGCCGGATGCTGGAGCCTTGACGCGCGCGCGGGCGCCTTCACGCTCGACGCCGCCGCCGCGCGCCTTTTGGGGCGCGCCGCCGGGCCGCTCGGCCACGCCGCCTTCTTGAGCCTGATCGAGGACGCCGAGCGTCCCCGCGTCGCCGCGGCGCTGGCCTCGACGGCGCCGGCCGGCCGAGGTCGAATTCGCGCTGAAGCGCGGCCTGGGCGAGGCGCGCGGCCGCCGGCTGCGGCTGTGCGCGGGCCCGGCCGCCGGCGGCGGCGCGGCCGGGCTGCTGCTCGCGGCCCGCGACGGGCGCGCCTTCGAGGCTGCGGCGAGCCGGCTCGCCGCGATCCTCGCCTTTTCCGACGACGCCATCATCGGCGAGACGCTCGACGGGATCGTCACCGACTGGAACCGGGGGCCGAGACGGTGTTCGGCTATCCGGCCGGCGAGATCATCGGCCGCGACGTCTCGACGCTCGAGCCCGAAGGCGCGGGCGACGAGGCGCTCGCCATCCGCGAGCGCATCCGGCGCGGCGAGCGGATCGACCATTTCGAAACCCGCGGCAAGCGCCGCGACGGCGGGGTGATCGACCTCTCCGTCTCGGTCTCGCCGGTGTGGGACGCGGCCGGCGCGCTCGCCGGCGTCGCGCGGGTCGCGCGCGACGTCAGCGCGGCCAAGCGCGCCGAGGCCGGCCTGCGCGAGCGCGAGGCGCATCTGCGCTCCGTGCTCGACACCGTGCCCGACGCCATGATCGTGATCGACAGCGCCGGCGTCATGCAGTCCTTCAGCGCGGCCGCCGAACGGCTGTTCGGCTATGACGCGCAGGAGGCCGTCGGGCGCAACGTCAGCCTGCTGATGCCGGAGCCCTACCGCGACCAGCACGATTCTTATCTCGGCCGCTACATGCGCACCGGCGAGCGGCGCATCATCGGCCTCGGCCGGGTGGTGGTCGGGCTGCGCAGGACGGCTCGACCTTCCCATGGAGCTGTCCGTCGGCGAGATGCGGCTCGGCGAGAAGCGCTTCTTCACGGGCTTCGTGCGCGACCTCACCGAGCGCCAGGAGACGCAGCAGCGCCTCCAGGACCTGCAGGCCGCGCTCGTGCACATCTCGCGTTTCACCGCCATGGGCGAGATGGCCTCGACGCTCGCCCATGAGCTGAACCAGCCGCTGACCGCCATCGCCAGCTATCTCAACGGCTGCCGCCGCATCCTTGACCAGGAGCGCCCGAAAGGCGGCGCCGGGGCCGACTGCTCGCGCCAGGCGATGGTCCGCGACGGCGTCGAGCGCGCCGCCGACCAGGCGCTGCGCGCCGGCCAGATCATCAAGCGGCTGCGCCAGTTCGTGGCGCGCGGCGAATGCGAGCGCCAGGCCGAAAGCCTGCCGAAGCTCGTCGAGGAGGCGGCGGCGCTGGCCCTCGTCGGCGTCAAGGAGACGGGGGTGCGCGTCTCCTTCGCCTTCGACCCCGCGGCGGCCTTCGTCCACGCCGACAAGATCCAGATCGAGCAGGTGATCCTCAATCTCATGCGCAACGCCGTCGACGCCATGATCGGCTGTCCGCGCCGCGAGCTGAAGCTCTCGACGGCCGCGCGCGACGACGACATGATCGAGATCGCCGTCGCCGACACGGGGCCGGGCGTCGCCCCGGAAATCCTGCCGCAGCTGTTCCAGCCCTTCGTGACCTCGAAGCCCGACGGCCTCGGCATCGGCCTCTCCATCTCGCGCACCATCGTCGAGGCGCATGGCGGACGGCTCTGGGCCGAGTCGAACCCGGACGGCGGCGCCGTGTTCCGCCTGAGCCTCAAGGCGCTCGGCCCGGAGGCGGCGCAGGACGGCGCCGGGCCGCGCGACGCGGGGCGCGGCCCGACGCGTGATTTGGCGCGAGACGCGGGAGGGCGCCATGTCTGACGCGGTGGTGCATCTCATCGACGACGACGACGCCGTGCGCCAGGCGCTGGGCTTTCTGCTGATGGCCTCGGGCTTCGCCGTGCGCGCCTATGAGAGCGCGGCGGGCTTCGTCGAGCGCCTCGGCTCGGCGCAGGCGGGCTGCGTCGTCACCGACGTGCGCATGCCGGGCGTCGACGGGCTCGAGCTGCTGCGCATCCTGAAGGCGCGCCGCGCCCGCCTGCCGGTGGTGGTGATGACGGGCCATGGCGACGTGGCCCTCGCCGTCGAGGCGATGAAGGCCGGCGCGGTCGATTTTCTGGAGAAGCCTTTCGACGACCAGCGCTTTCTGGCGGCGGTGCGGCTCGCGCTCGACCGCCAGGCGCATGACGCGCGGCGCGACGAGGAGGCGGCGGCGATCCAGCTGCGGCTCGACGCGCTTTCGGCGCGCGAGCGCGAGGTGCTCGACGGCCTCGTCGCCGGCCAGCCCAACAAGACCATCGCCTACGACCTCAACATCAGTCCGCGCACGGTTGAGGCGCATCGCGCCAACGTCATGGCCAAGATGGGCGCGGCGAACCTCTCCGATCTCCTGCGCATGGCGCTCGCGGCGCGCCAGGCGGCGGGCGAATAGCGGCTGTTGCGCGAAATCAAGGCGCCCGCGCCGCCGCGGGACTAGGGTCGCGCCATGGTGCGGAGCGGCTCGCGGGCCGCGCAACGGAGCCCTTCCATGCCCGAAGCGGAGCGCCTTGTTCTGATCGCCGACGACGACCTCGGCGTGCGCGACGCCCTCAAATTCGCGCTCGGGCTCGAAGGGCTCGACGTTCATGTCCATGGCGCCGGCGAGGAGCTGCTCGCCGACGCCGACCTCTGCCGCGCGGCCTGTGTGATCCTTGACGACGGCATGCCGAAGATGGACGGCTTCGAGCTGCTGCGGCGCCTGCGCGCCGCCAACCGGCGCCTGCCCGCGATCATGCTGACGAACCATGCGACCGACGGGGTGCGCGCGCGGGCCGGCGCCGCCGGCGTGCATCTCCTGCTCGAAAAGCCGCTGCTCGACACGGCCCTCGTCGACAACATCCTGAGCCTCGTGCGCGCCGGGGCCGCGGCCGGCGCCTGACGTTTCATATACGTAAAATCCCGTAGAGGCATTGCGAATAGGCTGAAATCTCAAGGGGGCGTAAACCGGAGCTGCGCTTATCGAAGCTCTGGAGTCCTGCGATGTCGGCCTCTTTTTCCCTCGCCCTCGACCAATCCTTCGACACGCGCCGCGGCGCGCGGCAGGCCTGGGCCGAGACCGCGCGCGGCCCGGCCGAAGTCGCGCCGGGGCCCGGCGGCCAGGCGCTGCATTTTCTGGCCGACAGCGAGATCTTCGCCGACGGCGACGAATGCGTCTCGTTCTACCGGGTCGTCAGCGGCGTCGTGCGCACCTGCAAGTTCCGCAGCGACGGACGCCGCCAGATCGACGCCTTCTATCTTCCGGGCGACGTGTTCGGCTTCGAGGCCGGCGCGCGCCATGCGCTCTGCGCCGAGGCGGTGAGCGAGGCTTCGGTGATCGCCTATCGCTGGCGCGGCGCCGACAGCCTGCCCGTCGACGACCGCGCCGCGCAGCAGCTCTTCGCCGCGGCCCTGCATGAACTGCGCCGCGCCCAGGATCATTCGCTCCTGCTCGGCCGCCGCAGCGCCTTCCAGAAGGTCGCGGCCTTCCTGATCGACATGATCGAGCGGTCGCCCTATGAGGATTCGGTCGAGCTCGCCATGTCGCGTCAGGACATCGCCGACTATCTCGGCCTGACCATCGAAACGGTGTCGCGCACCCTGTCGCAGTTCGAGCGCGAGGAGGCGATCGCCCTGCCGAGCGCGCGGCGCGTGCGCGTGCTCGACCGCGCCGCGCTGCGCCACGCCGCCGCCTGAGCGTTTCGCCTGACGGCGGGCGGCCGCACATGAAAAAGGCCGCCCTCCGGCGGCCTTTCTGTTTCGCGCTCATGTCTTGCGCTTACGTCTTGTCTTGCGCTGGCGTCTTGCGGGCCGCAAAATCCGGCCCGAAGGCCGCGGGCAGCAGCGCCCGCGCCGAAAAGCGCGCCCGCACGCCCATGGGGCCCGCGACAAAAACCTCGACGTCGCCGCCGTCCGAAAATTCGAGGATGCGCTGACGGCAGGCGCCGCAGGGCGTGGTCAGGCCCTCGCCGTCGCCCAGAATGAGAATGGCCGCGATCCGCCGCGCGCCCGACAGCGCCATCGCCGCGATGGCGCCGGCCTCGGCGCAGGTGCCGACCGGATAGGACGCGTTCTCGACGTTGACGCCGCAAAAAATCGCGCCGTCCGGCGTGCTGAGCGCCGCGGCGACATGGAAGCCGGAATAGGGCGCATAGGCCCGGGCGCGCGCCGCCGACGCCGCGTCGAACAGGGCCGTGAGCGCCGGGTCGTCAGTCGCGGTCATGATCCTCCGGGCTGAACGAAGATGAAAGCGGCGATCCCGTCGCCGCTTTGATCCGCCCGGGACGCGTCCGGGGCAAGCCCGCTCCGCGCCTATTCAGCAGGCTTCTTGGCGCCGCCATGGGAGGCGTGGCCGCCCTTGCGGCCGGCTTCCGAGGCGAGCGGATGGTTGCGCGAGAAGCTGCGCTTGTTGGGGTTCACGCTCTGCCCGCCCTTGCGTCCGGCTTCGGCCGCAAGCCCGGGGTTCTGCGAAAAGCTGCGCTTCTCATGCGGGACGCTTTCGCCGCCCTTGCGGGCGATGGCGCGCTGCTTTTCGGGGTCCATCGAGGCGAAACCGCGCGTGGAGGTCTTCTTGGGAGTTTCGACTGCGCTCATGGCGTCTCTCTTCCAGATTCGAACTGACTGGAGATGTAATGTCTGGCGCCGGTAAAGGTTGCCGGTTTCCGATCAAAGACACGTCATAAAAAAAGAATAACGATATTGCGCCGCGTCTGTTGCGGCGCCAAAACATCCCGGCCCAAACAGGGCGCGAGCACTGAAAAGAGGCCGTGCGGCGCCGGCGAAGACTTGGGCCGGCGGAAATACTTGAGCTATGCCATAGCCGCGCGGCGGCTTGTTCTGTTCAAGCGCGTCCTGTTTCGGGCGAACGCGCGAGGCGACAAAAGGTTCTGTCCACGCCGCCGCCGACGAAGCCGCGAGAGCATTTTCAGTAAAAATTGCAGACTTTTACGTTAAGAAAACGCGCAAGACCAAAATGTTGGAGCGCGCTCGCGACCCAATGACGTCCGAGCGCGCTCTAGAATCCGACGCCGAGAATGATCGCGCCGGGGCAGGCGAGCGACGTGACGCAGGGCGCGCGCGCCTCGGGCGCCTCGGGCGGGCGGGCGTCGGCCTGACGCAGCCGGCGCGGCGCCGGAGCCCGCCGGCGGGGCGGGGCCGGCTTGCGCGCGAGCCTGACTTCGGCGTCGCCGTCAAACACCAGCGCCGGAAAGCCCTCGCCAAAATCGAGCGCGCGCGCCGGCGCGCCGGCGAGCGCAAGCGTCGCGGCGCAGAAGGCCGCAAGCCCGCCAAGGCGCCGTCCGATTGTCCGGGCCGCTGTCAAATTCTGCTCCTTCGGTCCTTCGGGGCGCAGACGCCGGCGTGCGAGGCGACGCCTTGCAGGCGACGGCTTGAGCGGCGCGGACGAACCGTCACTGTCGCGCCCCGGCCGGCGCCGGTCCGTGCGCTGGCGCACATGGCGCGGCCGCCGCGCCGCGGCGCGTTCTGGAGCATTTTCAGTAGAAGTTGCACGCTTTTACGTCAAGAAAATGCGGAAAAACAAGATGTTAGAGCGGAAAGGCGGCGCGGTCGGCGAAAATGCGCAACGTTCCCTGGGGCGCGATCCGGGCGGCGGGAAGGCGGTCGTCGCCTTCGAGCAGGCGGCGCAGCATCTCCTGCTTCGAGGCGCCCGAGACGAGAAAGGCGGTTTCGGCCGAGGCGGCGAGCGCCCTGAAGGTGAGCGTGACGCGCGGCTCGGGCATGGCCCCGACGACCGCCGCCGCGAGCCGGTCCTTGACGTCGAGCGCCGGCGAGCCCGGAAACAGCGAGGCCGTATGGCCGTCCGTCCCGAGCCCGAGCAGGGTCACGCCGAACAGCGGCCGGTCCGGATCGTCGCGCCCCTGCGCGCCATGGAAGCCGAACAGGTCGCGTTCATAGCGTCGCGCCGCCGTCTCGGGGTCGGGCGCGCAGACGTCGACCGGGTGGACGTTTCCGGCCGGAATCGGGACATGGTCGATCAGGGCTTCGCGCGCCATGCGAAAATTGCTTTTCGGGTCGTCCGCCGGCACGAAGCGCTCGTCGCCCCAGAACAGATGGACCTTGCCCCAGTCGAGCGCTTCGGCGAGCGGCGGCGCGGCGAGGCGCGCATAGACGTCGCGCGGCGTCGAGCCGCCCGACAGGCACAGCGCGAAGGGGCGTTTCGAGGCCGCCGCCGCGGCGGCGATGAAGGCGGCGGCGCGCGCCGCGAGGTCGGCCGCGTCTTCCGCGACGTCGAGAATCGGCTCGGGGCGCATCGGGCTCCTTTCGCTGAGGCCTCGCCCAGCATCGCGACGCGCCGGCGCGCGTCAATCCCCCGCGCCGCTGGCGCGTCGACCCGCCCCCCGCCGCGCCGGCGCGTTCGACCGGCCGGGCCGTCAGGCGTGCGGCAGCACGCCATAGTCGTGCAGGCCGCCGACGACGCCGTTGAAGACGAGGCCGACGCCGATCGCCGAAACGAAGAAGCCGACGATCCGCGTCACGGCGTCGATGCCATGCGGGCCGATCCTGTCGACGAGCTTGCCGGCGTAGACGAGGCAGACGAGCGTGACGAGCATCGCGGCGAGAATCGCCCCGGCGATGGAGGCGAACGCCAGACTCTCCGTCGGCGACTGCCGGATCTGCGACTGCATGCCGAGCACCGTGGCGATCGCGCCCGGGCCGCACATGATCGGCAGGGCGAGCGGCACGAAGGCGACGTCTCCCCGGGGCGCGCCCGCCTGCGGGATGATCGAGCTGTCCTTCGACGGCGCGAACAGCTCGAAGCCGATCTTCGTCAGGATGATGCCGCCGACGATGCGCACCATGGAGAGCGGCACGCCGAACACGCTCAGGATGATGGCGCCAAAGACCAGGAAGAAAAACAGCAGCAGCGTGGCGTAGAGGCAGGAGCGCAGGGCGACGGCGCGCCGCTCCGCGTCGCCGCGGCCCTCCATCAGCATCAGGAACACGGGCAGGGCCTGCAGCGGGTTGATGATGGCGAGCAGCGTCGTGAAGGTGCCGACGAAGAGAGCCCAGGGCTGCGACATGATCGGTCTCTTTCCGGCGGCGCGTCCGGCGGCCGCCTCAGGCTTGACCTCTTGCCATGGGCGCCGCCAGGCGACAAGAGTCAGGCGGGCCTTGCGCCGGCCTGGCCCTGGGCGAGGCCCGCCTGAACGCAAGCGGAGGGCGAGAACGACATGCGGATTTCAGGACATGCGGCGAAAAGTTTTGCGGCGGCGTTCTTCGTCGCGGGCCCCGCCACGGCGGCGGAGGGCCTAGACGGCGCGAGCCTGCACTGGAGCCTCACGCTGCCTTTCGCCGGAATCCTGCTGTCGATCGCCTTCGCGCCGCTTCTCGTGCGGCGCTGGTGGCACGCCCGCTACACGCTCGCGGCGGCGTTCTGGGCGGCGCTGGGGCTTGGCGGGCTCGCCGCCGCCGTGGGGGTCGAGGCGGCGGCCGCGGCCTTCGTCCACACCGCGGCGCTCGAATATGCGCCCTTCATCTTCATGCTCCTTGCTTTGTTCACGGCGGCGGGCGGCCTCGCCGTCGAGGGCGAGCCGCGCGCGACGCCGCTCGTCAACTGCGGCTTTCTCGGCCTTGGCGCCCTGCTCGCCAGCGTGATCGGCACGACAGGCGCCTCGATGATCCTGATCCGGCCCGTGCTGCGCGCCAACGCCGGACGGCCCTTCGTCGCCCACGTCTTCGTGTTCTTCATCTTTCTCGTGTCGAACATCGGCGGCGCGCTGACGCCGCTCGGCGATCCGCCGCTGTTCCTCGGCTTCCTGCACGGGGTCGATTTCTTCTGGACGGCGCGCCATCTCTGGCCTCAGACGCTGCTCGCCTGCGTCGCGCTGCTCATGCTGTTTTTCTGCCTCGACGCCTTCTTTTTCGCACGCGAGCGCCGGCGCGGCGTCAAGATCGGCGGCGGCGACGACACGGAGCGGCCGAAGCGCCTCCGCCTCCTTGGCCTCGTCAATCTGCCGCTGATCCTCTGCGTCGCCGCCACCGTCGCGGCGAGCGGCTTCCTGCCCCCGGTGACGGCCTTCGAGGTCATGGGCACGCCGATCCCGTGGCGCAACCTGATGCGCGAAGGCGTCATGATCGCCGTCGCGGTCCTCTCGATCCTGCTCACGCCGAAGGCGGCGCGGCGGGCGAACGCCTTCGACTGGGAGCCGATCCGCGAGGTGGCGATCCTGTTCGCGGCGATCTTCTCCTGCATCATTCCGGTCATGGCCATGCTGCAGGCGGGCGAGAGCGGGCTTTTCGCGCCCGTCGTCGCCCTGCTCGACAAGCCCGGCGGCGCCCCAGACCCCGCCGCCTTCTTCTGGGCGACGGGCGTGCTGTCCTCGATGCTCGACAACGCGCCGACCTATCTCGTCTTCTTCGAGCTTGCGGGCGGCGACGCGGCGACGCTGATGGGCGCCAAGGCGCATGTCCTTGCGGCGATCTCGCTCGGCGCCGTGTTCATGGGCGCGCTCACCTATATCGGCAACGCGCCGAACTTCATGGTCTACGCCATCGCCCGTCACGCCGGCGTCAAGGCGCCGGGCTTCTTTCCCTACATGCTCTGGTCCTGCGCGATCCTTCTGCCGCTGTTCGCCGCGCTGACGCTGATCTTTTTCTGGGGCTAGCCGGGGCCAGACTCCGTCGTTTGCGGCGGGCGTTCAAAAAGGCGCGAAAATCATATGTCCCTGAATGCTGAAATGGCGCGGCAGGATCGGCCTGCTTTGCAGCGCAGATGAGTTTGCGTGGCCGAAGCTCACGACATGTTTTGGCCATAATCTCGAACGGGCCTTGCCGGCGCCGGCTTCGACCCGCGATGCTGCCCCCCGAACTCTGGCGGCGGAGGACGGCGATGCGGCCGATTCGGTTGGGGAGCCCTTTTGCTTCGCGCGGCGTGGCGTTCTGGCGCGCGAGCCCTGAATACGCGAGTCTTGCGGGGGCCTTTCTGGCCGCCCTCCTCGCCGTCGCGCCCGCCGCGGCGAAGGTCCGCATCGACGTCGACCTTTCGACCCAGACGCTGCGCGTCAGCGGCGCGGGCGCGGAGCGGGTCTGGCCGGTCTCGACCGGGCGAAGCGGCTTTGCGACGCCGCGCGGGTCGTTTCATGCGCAACGGCTCAGAAAAACCTATCATTCGCGCAAATATCACGGCGCCCCCATGCCGCACGCCATCTTTTTCACGGGCGGCTACGCCATCCACGGCTCCTATGAGACCGGGGCGCTCGGGCGTCCGGCGTCGCATGGCTGCGTCAGGCTCGCGCCGCGCCACGCCGCCGAGCTTTACGCGCTCGTCAAGGGGGCGGGCGCGACCATCGTCATTTCCGGCTCGCCGCCCGCGACCGAGGAGCGCGCGCGAAAGCTCGCCCGGACCTTCGTCGACGGCGGCCGGGCCGCGTCGCGCCGGCCGGACGGGCGCGAACGGGACGGGCGAGAGCGGGACTGGAGCGTCGGCGAGGGCCGCGAATGGGACGGCTGGTGAGGCGGGCGGGCGGCCTTCAGATGTCGCGGCCGCGCACGGAGAGCGACAGTTTTTCGGCCATGGCCCTGAGCTCGGGCTGGGCCGGATAGATCGCCAGCGCCTTCTCATAGGCTTCGAGCGCGCGCCGGTCGAGGCCGACGCGGCGCAGGATCTCGCCCATGGCGAGAAGCGCGCCGAAATCGCGCGGCTCGAGCCGCAGCGCCTTGTCGACGTCGGCCATCGCCCCGTCGACGTCCTGCGCCGCGAGCCGCGCGGCGGCGCGCTCGGTCCAGGCCTGCGCCCAGTTCGGTTCGATGGCGACGAGCCGGTCGAGCAGCGCGAGCGCAGTCGCGGCGTCGCCCGCTTCGGCCGCGGCGCGGGCGCGCTGCATGACAAGGCTCGCGGTGTCGGAGCGGGGATCGCCCAGGATGCGCTGGATCGCCACGGCGACGGGCTGCGCCTCCTGCGGGGTTTGCGCGGCGGCGAGCCTCGTAAACAGGGCGTCGAGCGCCTGCCGGCGCAGCGCGGCGGGATCGGGGCGGGGCGCCATGGCCTTTTTCAGCGCTTCGGCGCGCGCCCTGTCGCGCTCGGCCTTCAGCGCCGCCTCGTCCTTGACGGGCGGGGCGGCCTTGGGAAGGCCTGAGCGGGCGGGATCATAATTCGGGGCGACGGGCGACGTCGGCCGGAAGAAGGAGTCCGGCGGCCGCGCGGGAACGGTCGAGCCGTCCCGGTCGAAGTCGAAAGGCTCGCCCGGCGCCGGCTCGTCGTCGCCGAGCATGCGCCAGCCCTGCGGCAGCCCGCCCGAAAAGGGCAGGTCCTGCCGCGGCGGGGGCCCCGCCGGCTGCGCGAGGGCGTCAGGCGACGCGTGGCAGGACAGCGCGCTGGCGCAGGACAGGACGAGGGCGAAGCTAGAAAGACGCGATCGGGCCATGCCGCGAGCTTAAGGCGCGGCGCCCGAAACGCAAAGCGCGGCCGAAGCCGCGGCGCCCGAAACGCAAAGCGCGGCCAAAGCCGCGCAAGGCTCAGCCCTGACGCGCCTTGTAGCGCTTCTGCGTCTTGTTGATGATGTAGACGCGGCCCTTGCGGCGCACGAGCTGGTTGTCGCGGTGGCGCGCGAGCAGCGACTTGAGGGAGTTGCGGACTTTCATCGACCTGATCCAAACGAAAACGACCGGCCCGAGGGCCGGCGGCGTGAATTGGCGCTTTCCTGCCTGATCCCGCGCTCAAGGTCAACCCCGCGCCCGCCCCGCGCGCCCGCCGGCCCGCCCGCGCGCAAATCTGGAATGTTTCGCCGCGCGGCTGTTTCTCCTGTCCGGTCAGGCTTCAGGCGCCGCCGCTGGCGCCAAGCTTGCAACCGTCTGCGCCCGAAAGAGCGGGCGAACAGGGAGCATGGCATGGGCGGCGATTTCAGTCCGGAGCAGAAACGATATCTCGAAGGCTTCGCCTCCGGTCTGACGGTCGCCCGCTCGGGGCGCGCGCAAACCCCCGGGCCCGCCGCCCCGAGCGGGCCGGACGCGCCGCATCTTGAGGCCCAGGCGCGCCAGGAGGCCGCCGGCAAGAAGCTCGCCGACCAGGAGAAATGGAAGCGCGACGAACATCCCTTCGACGCCTATGACCGGCTCAAGGACCAGGCGAAAAAGGACGAATTCCCCAAGCCGCCCGACAATTTCCGCTGGCGCTACTATGGCCTGTTCTACGTCGCGCCGAACCAGAACGCCTATATGTGCCGCCTGCGCATCCCGAACGGGGTCGTGACGCACTGGCAGTTCGAGGCGCTGGCCTCGATCGCCGACCGCTTCGCCGGCGGCTATTCCCATGTGACGACCCGCGCCAATCTGCAGATCCGCGAGATCCCCGCCCGCCACGCGACCGACGTGCTCGAGGCGATCCAGGACTGCGGCCTCTCCGCGCGCCATTCGGGGGCGGACAACATCCGCAACGTCACCGGCGACGCCACGGCGGGCTTCGCCCCGAACGAGATTCTCGACACGCGGCCCCATGCGCGCGAATGGCACTTCCATGTGCAGAACGAACGCCTGATGAGCGGTTTGCCGCGCAAGTTCAACGTCGCCTTCGACGGCGGCGGGCCGATCCCCACGCTTGAAGACACGAACGACATCGGTTTTCAGGCGATCGAGGTTCTGCCCGGCGCGAGCGTGCCGCCCGGCGTCTATTTCCGGCTCGTGCTCGGCGGCATCACCGGCCATCGCGACCTCGCCCGCCCGACGGGCGTGGCGCTCGAGCCCGGCGAGGCGACGAAAATCGCCGACGCCATCGTGCGCGTCTTCATCGACACCGGCGACCGCACCGACCGGGCCAAGGCGCGCCTCAAATATGTGCTCGACAAGATCGGCTTCGACGCCTTCCTGAAGCTTGTCGAGGACAAGCTCGGCGCGCCGCTGAAGCGCGTCGACGAGGCGCATGTCGCGCCGCGCCCGGCCTATGACCGCCACGGCCATGTCGACGTGCGCCCGCAGCGCCAGCCGGGGCTGTTCTACATCGGCCTCGTGCTGCCGGTCGGCCGGCTGACCTCGGACCAGATGCGCGAGATCGCCAAAATCGCGCGCGACTGCGGCGACGGCGAGATCCGACTCACCGTGTGGCAGAACCTTCTGCTGCCCGGCGTCCCCGAAGAGAAGCTCGCCGAGGCGAAGGCGCGCATCGAAGCCTGCGGGCTCGACTGGCGCGCCTCCTCGATCCGCGCCGGCCTCGTCGCCTGCACGGGCTCGAAGGGCTGCCGCTTCGCCGCCGCCGACACCAAGGGCGCGGCGCAGGAGATCGCGGCCTGGTGCGAGCCGCGCGTCGCGCTCGACCAGCCGGTCAACATCCATGTCACCGGCTGCCACAATTCCTGCGCGCAGCATTATATCGGCGACATCGGCCTCATCGGCGCGCGCGTCGCCGAAGACCCGCAGAACGAAGACTCCGACAAGGTCGACGGCTTCAACGTCTATGTCGGCGGCGGCTTCGGCGCCGACGGCGCCATCGGCCGCGAATTGCTGAAGGACGTGAAGGCGAGCGACGCGCCGCGCCTCGTCGAGGGGCTCCTGAAAGCCTATCTCGCGCAGCGCGCCTCGCCCGACGAAACCTTCCAGCAATTCACCCTGAGCCGCCCTGTCGAAGAGCTGCAAACCCTCGCAAAGGCCTGCTTATGACCCTGCACGCCCCGCCGCCGGCGCCGCCGCCGCTGATCCCCGAGAGCGCGCCCTTTTCGCCCGAGCAGCGCGCCTGGCTGAACGGCTTCGTCGCCGGCCTCATCGCGCCCGACGTCGCCGCCGCCGCCGGCGCGGCCCCCGTCGCCGCGCCCGCCGCCGAGGAGGAGGTCACCTGGCACGATCCCTCGATCCCGCTCGACGAGCGCATGAAGCTCGCCGAAGGCCGCTCCCTGCCCATGAAGCTGATGGCCGCCATGGCGCAGCAGGATTGCGGGCAATGCGGCTATGACTGCGAAAAATACGCCGCCGCCATCGCGTCTGGCGAGGAAAAGCGCCTGAACCTCTGCGCGCCCGGCGAAAAGCCCACGGCGCGCATGGTGAAGACGCTGGTCGAGAGCGCCGGTGGCGCCGCTCCGGCCGCCGCCGCCGCGCCGGCCGCCGCCGACGCGCCGAAAAAGGCCGACAAGCCCAAGGGCTACGCCCGCGAAAACCCGGCCGAGGCGAAATTTTTGTCGCGCCGCCGGCTCAACAAGACGGACTCCGAAAAATCCACCTACCATATCGAGTTCGACCTTGCGGGCTCGGGCCTCGACTATGTCGTCGGCGACAGCTTTGGCGTCTTCCCCGCAAACGACCCCGAGCTTGTCGACGCGGTGATCGCGGCGGTCCATGCGCCGGGCGATTTCCCGATCGGCGGCAAGACCTTGCGCGAAGTCCTGACGCATGAGATCGCGCTCGGCGCGGCGCCTGACGCGCTGTTCGAGCTCATGTCCTATATGGTCGGCGGCGAGCGCAAGAAGCTGGCCAAAAGCCTCGCCAAGGGCGACGACCCGGAGGGCGACGCCTCGACGCTCGACGTGCTCGCCGCGCTCGAAAAATTCCCCGGCGTCCGGCCCGACCCCGAAGCCTTCGTCGAGGCGCTGGAGCCGCTGCAGCCGCGGCTCTACTCCATCTCGTCCTCGCCCAAGACCGCGCCGGGCCGGCTCACGCTGACGGTCGATCATGTGCGCTATCTGATCAAGGATCGCGTGCGAAAAGGCGTCGCCTCGTCGTGGCTCGCCGAGCGGATCACGCCCGGCGCAAGCTTCCGGGCCTATGTCCAGAAGGCGCATAACTTCGCCCTGCCGGCGGATGGGGGCGTTCCCATCATCATGTGCGGGCCGGGCACGGGCGTCGCGCCCTTCCGCGCCTTCATGCATGAGCGCGTCGCGGCCGGGGCTGCGGGCGACATGTGGCTGTTCTTCGGCCACCAGCGCCGCGCGGCCGATTTCTTCTATGAAGAGGAGATCGAGGAGTTTCAGAAAAAAGGCGCCCTGAAAAAACTCTCGCTCGCCTGGTCGCGCGACGGCGACAAAAAAACCTATGTGCAGGACAAGATGCGCGAGGAGGCCGACGAACTGCTGGCCTGGTTCGAGCGCGGCGCGCATTTTTACATCTGCGGCGACGCCAAGCGCATGGCGGCGGATGTGGAGCGCGCGATCGTCGATATTTTTGAAGAGGGCAAAAAAATCGAGCGGAAAGAGGCGCAGGCGATCGTGGCGGAGATGAAGAAAGCCGGCCGCTATCAGGCGGATGTTTATTGAGGCGAGGGGTTTTGTGAGGCGGGCGCGGGGCTGGGGCTCGCCCCGGTGGGCGTCGCGGCCGTGGGCGCGCCGCCCGCGGCCTTCGCGGCGTCGGCGAGGGTCTTGAGCTTGGTTTTTTCTGTGGCGGTCAGATCTTTGGCCCCGGGGCAGGTCTCCTCGGCAAGCAGCGCTTCGGCGAATTCGCCCTTGGCGGCGGTTTCGGCTTTGAAGGCGTCGTCGTCAAGCCGGCCCAGCAGCGCGCGGGCGGCGTAGGGGGCGCCGAAATAGGGGGGCGACGCGCGCGGTTCATTATCGCGGCATGCGATCGCCGGCCATTGGTCGAGAAGCGTGGAGGCGGGCAACGGCGACTCAGAGCGATCCGCCCAGGCGGCCACGGTCGTTTCCTCGAGGGTCGTTTCCACACCCAACCTCAGTGGAGTGTCAACCAATATTTTTAGTTGAGTAAGCCGTTCAGCCACCTGCGACTTAAGATCCCCCTCCGGAATCGAATCTAAAAGTTTCAGCGCCGTTGACAAGCTTTTTCCATAGGTGGCGCATTTTGGCGCAGGGCCCGACAGAATATCCCACTTTTCACACCCAAAAGATGTGATTGCATCCGGTGAAATGATTCGAATCCGTTGCTTTGTCTTTTCAGTAAATATTGTACGCCAGACTTTCGTAGCTTGAAGAGACGCCGCGTCCATCGCGTCAAAGTCAAGCGATGTGCATTGTAAGTGAGCTGAATCAAGCGATGCGCCTTGAAGCTGTGCTTGTTTAAGGGAAGCCCCTTGAAGCTCCGCTCCAAAAAGCGACGCGCCCTGCATCTGCGCCGAATCGAAGGATGCGCCTTGGAACCGAGCGAAGTTGAGCGTCGCGCCTTGCAGTTGGGCCATATAAAGCTTTGCGCCCTGTAAATAAGCGCCGATCAGCGCTGCGTCCTGCAACCGCGCCTGAATTAGAGACGCGCCCTCTAAATGGGCTTGGTTGAGCGACGCGCCCTGCATCTGAGCCAGATCGAGCTTTGTAAGATCAAGTCTGGCGCTGGAAAACGATGCCTCTGAGAGTTTTGCGCCGACCAAATCCGACTTGCGCAGATCGGCAAAATCGAAACGCGCGCCGCGCAGGTCGCGTCCGCGCAAGCTCGCCGTCTGCTTGACGAACCCAAGCTTCGCGTCGCTGTCGATCTTGAACGCCTCGAGCGCGTCAAAGCCGATTAGCACGAGCGAATGATAGAAAAGGCTTTGCGGGCGGCGCGAAATGGGGTCGACCTCGCCGGCGAAAAGCTTACGTCGGATCGTTCCTTTTTTTTCTTGCCCTATCTCATCGGCGTCGCGCAGCGCCGCCTTCGCAAGGGGCGCGCGAAGCCATGCGTTTTCGCGAATGGCCTCGTCGATCCGCTCGCCGGGAAACGTCGCGACCAGCCCGGAGATCGCGAGCGCGCCCAGGCTCAAGACGCCGGCGACAAGACATATAAGCCGATGCGCCCCGAAAGGCGGCCAGCGCAGCGCGCTGCGCTTCGCCAGCACCGCGGGCCACAGCGCCCACAAAAGAATCACATCCGCCAGCACGGCGACGCGCTGAACCCATGTGACCCATTCAAGGTGATAGGGCAGGAACTGCGCCTGCAGGAACAAAAGCAGCCCCACCGGCGCGAAAACGAGGCTGATCCAGGCGACGGCTCTCAGGATGTGGCCGAGCCCGCCGTTGCGGATGTCCTCCGGCCCCGCCAGAAATTGCGCGAAGATGTTGCTCGGCAGGCGCCGGCGCTGGCCTTCCGCCGCGCCGTCGCTCTTTTCCAGCGCCCTGTCGAACGCGCCGATCTTGCCGGCGAGCATCACGAAATGGGTCAGCGCATAGGCGTGCGCGAGCACGAAAATGATCGGCGCCAGAAAAAAGAACGAGACCAGCGGCAGGTCGACGTTGAGAAAAGGCAGCCTGACCGGATTTTCGAGCAGCAGGTCGCGATGCGTCACCCCGCCCGCGGCGAGGCCGATGTAAAACAGGGAAAACAGATAGCTGAGCCAGAGCGCGCCGCCGACGGACGCCGCGTCCTCGACGCTTTTGCGCGCGTCGTCGAGCGCGCCGTCGTCGGGCGCGGCGGGCTCCTTCTTCGCGGCCTCGGGGGGCATTTCCGCCATGGGCTTAAAATTTCATAAAATAATCCCGCCCATCATGCCGCAGCCGGCGGCTCTCGCCAAGGGCCTTAAAAATCCGTGCGCGCGCGCCGCCTCTCCGCGTCGTGAAGGTTTCGGCGCGCGCCCGCCTTGCTTGCGCCCAACTGCGGCGGAAAAAACGCGGCCTGCGGGCGTGGGCCCCTTCGCGGAGCGCCGCATGAGGCTGAACGGGTTGGCCATGTTGATCTGCGGCGCGCTTGGCGCTTTCGCCGCCGCGCCGGCGCGCGCCCATCCCCATGTCTGGATTTCGGGCCGCGAGGCCGTGGTCTTCAATGACAGGGGCGAGATCGTCGCGCTGCGCCACCGCTGGCTGTTCGACGACATGTATTCGGCCTTCGTCATCGAGGGCGCGGCCAAGAAGAAGGGGCGGCTGACCAAAGAGGAGCTCGCCCCGCTCGCCAAAAGCAATGTCGAGGATCTGGCCGAATTCGACTATTTCACCCACGCCAAGGTCAGCGGCCGGAAGCTCGCCTTCGGCGCGCCGCAGGATTATGCGCTGGAGGAAGTCGAGAACAAGCGCGTGGAGCTTTCCTTCACCATGCCGCTGGACACGCCGGTTTCGCCAAAGATCTTTTCGTTTCAGGTCTATGACCCGACCTATTTCGTGGCCTTCGAGCTTGCGCCGGGCGCGTCCGTCGAGCTCGTCAACGCGCCGCATGGCTGTTCGAGCAACGTCAGCGGCGCGAAGCCGCTCGCCGCGGCCGAGTCGAAGAAGCTGACCGAATCCTTCTTCTCGGGCCTGTCGCCCGGCGCCGATTTCGGCGTCAAGCTCGCGGCCGCCGTCGTGGTGGCCTGCCCGTGACCATTCCGCCGCGCAGGCTTTTTCTGGCCGGGCTCTGCGCCGCCGTCTGCCTCGCCGCGGTCGCGGCGCAGGCGCAGGGGGGCCGCCACCCGTTCGCGGTCGGCGTGAACGAGGGCGCGGCGAGCGCGACCGGCCTCGCGGGCTGGGTTCTGGCGCAGGAGAGCGGCTTCTACCGCCTGCTCTCGGGCGCGGTGCGCGCCGCCAGGGAGGGGGCGGCGGCCGGCCTTCCGCTGGTCTGGCTCAGCTTCGCCTATGGCGTGTTTCACGCGGCGGGGCCCGGCCACGGCAAGGGCGTGATCGCCGCCTATATGCTCGCCGACGAGCGCCGCCTTGCGCGCGGGCTCGCCATTTCGCTCGCCGCCTCGCTGCTGCAGGGCGCGGTCGCCGTCGCGCTCGTCGGCGGCGCGCTGTTCGCGCTCGGCGCGGGCACGCGGCAGGTCGCGTCGGCGGCGCGGGTCGTCGAGATTGTCAGCTACGCCGGGGTCGCCGCGCTTGGCGCCGCGCTGACGGCCGCAAAGCTGCGCGCGTTTCTTTCGCTCTGGCGCGCGGCGCCGCAGCCCGACGCGCTCGCGGCCTTCGGGCCGCTGCGGCCGGCGGGCGCCGGGGCGGATTTTTCCGCCTCGCGGTTTTCGGCTGCGGCCGGCGCGCCTCTGCGCGACGCCCTGATCCGTGGCGCGCATGTCCATGACGCGGCCTGCGGGCATCTTCTCACCGCTGAGGCCGGCGAGACGGCGCGCGGATTTTCGTGGAAGAAGGCGCTTTTGACCACGCTCGCGGCGGGGGCGCGGCCCTGTTCGGGCGCGATCCTCGTGCTCGTCTTCGCCGCCGCGCAGGATGTGTTTGCGGCTGGCGTCGCGGCCGTCGCCGCCATGGCGGCGGGGGTCTTCCTGACCACGGGCGCGCTCGCCTGTCTCGCCGTCTTCGCCAAGGGCTTCGCGCAGAAGCTTCTGGGGCGCGAGAGCTTTCGCGGGGCGCTCGCCGGCCGCGCGTTCGAGCTCATGGCGAGCCTGTGCGTGCTGGGCTTCGGCCTCGCCCTTCTGGCCGCGACGCTTGCCGGCGCGCGCTTCGGCGGCTGAGCCGCGCGCCGATTATTCCGCCGATGCCATCAATCTCTCTCGAAAATGGCGGCTAAAGTTTCGGCCTGGCTGGGCGCATATCAGCGTCGCCGGCGGTTGAGACCGCCCCGAAATTTCAAGGAGACTTCCAATGCGCAACTTCAGCAAGACATCCGCGGCCCTCGCCGCGATGATGGCCCTTTCGGCCGGCGCGGCCTTCGCGCAGGACAATCACAACCTGCCGACCCCGCGCGACTATTACGGCCTCTATCAGGGCGCCGGCGAACATGTCGCCGCCTCGCGCGCCGACCGCATCGACTATGACCTGTCGGGCGTTCGCGGCCGCACCGGCCTTGGCGCCGATCCGATCCACCCCGAAGGGTCTGGCAATTTCTCGGATTGAGCGGCGCGCCCCGCTTCCTGACGCGAGCCGCCGCCTTCGGCCCCCAGGCAGACGGAGCCAACGTCAGGACGCGGCCGCTCAAGGGCCGGAGCCTCGCGCTCCGGCCCTTTTTCATGACAGGCGTCAGATCGAGAAGTCGCCGCTCGCGTCGGCGGGATGGTCGATGACGCCGCGCCGCGCAAGCTCCCTGACGATCAGCGCGGCCGCCGCCTCCGCGCTCTGCCCCTCGCGCCCCACGATCAGCTCCGGCGCGTCGGGCGCCTCATAGCGCTGGTCGACGCCGGTGAAGTTCCTGATCTCGCCGGCGAGGGCTTTCTTGTAGAGGCCCTTGGGGTCGCGCGCGACGCAGTCTTCAAGCTTCGCGTCGACGAAGATCTCGATGAATTCGCCGTCTTCGAGCAGCTCGCGCACGAGCTGGCGCTCGGCGGCGAAGGGCGAGATGAACGAGCAGAGCGCGATCAGCCCGGCCTCGGTCATCAGCTTCGCCACCTCGCCGACGCGGCGGACGTTCTCGACGCGGTCGGCTTCGGTGAAGCCGAGGTCCCTGTTGAGCCCGTGGCGGACATTGTCGCCGTCGAGCAGGATGGTGCGCGCGCCATGCGCATAGAGGCGCGATTCGACGAGATTGGCGATGGTCGACTTGCCCGAGCCCGAAAGGCCGGTGAACCACAGCACGGCGGGGCGCTGGTTGTTGAGCCGGGCGCGGTCGGCCTTGCCGACGCTGAGCCCCTGGCGGTGGATGTTGGTCGCGCGCCGCAGCCCGAAGGCGATGACGCCCGCCGCCGCCGTGGCGTTGGTCGCACGGTCGATCAGGATGAAGGCGCCGGTCACGCGGTTTTGCGCATAGGGGTCGAAGGCGAGCGGCGTGGTCGTCGACAGATTGACGAAGCCGACCTCGTTGAGGCCGAGCGTTTTCGCCGCGAGCTCGCCGAGCGTGTCGACGTCGAGCCGGTGCTTGATCTCGGTCACCGTGGCCGGAACGGTCTTCGCGCCGCATTTCAGGAGATAGGAGCGCCCCGGCGCGAGCCGGTCCTCGCTCATCCAGATGAGATGCGCGGCGAACTGGTCCGCGACGTCGGGCCGGCTCGCGGGGTCGGCGAGCACGTCGCCGCGCGCGACGTCGACTTCGTCCTCGAGCGTCAGGGTCACGGCCTCGCCCGCGCCGGCGCTCGCAAGGTCGCCGTCGGCCGTGACGATGCGCGCGACCTTCGACCTGCGGCCGGAGGCCGAGACCACGATCTCGTCGCCCTGCGCGATCCGCCCCGAGGCGATCGAGCCGCAAAAGCCGCGAAAGTCGAGATGCGGGCGGTTGACCCACTGGACCGGAAAGCGGAACGGCTTTCCTTCATGGCTTTCCTCGACGTCGACGGTTTCGAGGAAGGGCAGCAGCGCCGGCCCCTCGTGCCAGGGCGTCGCCGCGCTTTTCTCGCTGACGTTGTCGCCAAAGCGCGCCGAGAGCGGGATCGGCGTCACGCTCAAAAAGCCGAGCGGCGCGGCGAAGGCGGCAAAATCGGCGACGATGCGGCGGAACACCGTTTCGTCATGGCCCATGAGGTCGATCTTGTTGATCGCCAGGGCCACATGGCGCACGCCGAGCAGGGAGACGATGGCGGCGTGGCGGCGCGTCTGCGCGAGCAGCCCCTTGCGCGCGTCGACGAGCAGAATGGCGAGGCTCGCGCCCGAGGCGGCGGTCGCCATGTTGCGCGTATATTGCTCATGCCCCGGCGTGTCGGCGATGATGAAAGCGCGCCGCGGCGTCGAGAAATAGCGATAGGCGACGTCGATGGTGATGCCCTGCTCGCGCTCGGCCTCGAGCCCGTCGACGAGCAGGGCGAAGTCGATGTCCTCGCCCGTGGTGCCGTGGCGCTTCGAATCGCGCTCGAGCGCGACGAGCTGGTCGTCGAAAATGGCGTTCTGCTCGTAGAGAAGCCGGCCGATCAGGGTCGATTTGCCGTCGTCGACCGAGCCGCAGGTGATGAGCCGCAGCGTGGGACGCGAGACGGTGTCCGGGGCGGTCCCGGGGGCGGGCGCGGCGTCGGCGCGCGCAAAAACGGACTGCGGCATCAGAAATAGCCCTCGCGCTTCTTTTTCTCCATGGATCCTGATTCATCGTGGTCGATCAGCCGGCCCTCGCGCTCGGACATGGTCGAGGCGCGCATTTCGGCGATGATCTCGGGCAGGGTCTCGGCGTTCGAGCGCATCGCGCCGGTCAGCGGGTAGCAGCCGAGCGTGCGGAAGCGGACCTTCTCCATGCGCGGCGTCTCGCCCGGCCGCAGCGGCAGGCGCTCGTCGTCGACCATGATGAGCGAGCCGCCGCGCTCGACCACCGGCCGCTCCCTGGCGAAATAGAGCGGAACGACCGGGATCTCCTCGGCGGCGACATAGTCCCACACGTCGGCCTCGGTCCAGTTCGAGAGCGGAAAGACGCGCATCGACTCGCCGGGCTTCAGGCGGGTGTTGTAAAGGCTCCACAGCTCCGGGCGCTGGTTGCGCGGGTCCCAGGCGTGGGCGGCGGAGCGGTGCGAGAAAATCCGCTCCTTGGCGCGGCTCTTCTCCTCGTCGCGCCGCGCGCCGCCGAAGGCCGCGTCGAACTTCCATTTGTCGAGCGCCTGGCGCAGCCCCTCGGTCTTCATGACCTGGGTGTGGACGGCGGAGCCCGAGGCGATCGGAGAAATCCCGCGCCGCGCCCCGTCCTCGTTCACATGAACGAGCAGCTCCATGCCGACGCGCGCCGCCATCCAGTCGCGAAAGGCGATCATCTCGCGGAATTTCCACGTCGTGTCGACATGGAGCAGCGGGAAGGGCGGCTTTGACGGAAAGAACGCCTTCTGGGCGACATGCAGCATCACGCCCGAGTCCTTGCCGACGGAGTAGAGCATCACCGGGCGTTCGAACGACGCCGCCACCTCGCGCATGATGAAGATCGCCTCGGCCTCGAGGCGGCGCAGATGGGGCGACAGGGCAGATTTCACTTTATAATCCTGTGATATAATCTAATTTACGTCCTTATCCATGTCTTTAACTTTTCGTCGGCGCTTTGGCAAATGGGGCGCCGCGCGCTTTCGCCGCGCGTCGGCAGGGGGA
>NZ_JBGAHM010000063.1:0-4909 GCF_044226135.1 Methylocella sp.
CTCGATCAAGGAATAAGGCTGAACGACAGCCGGCCGGCCGGGCTTCGGTCCGGCCGGCGCCATCAGGCGCAAGACTTAAAGCGAGCCGGCGGAACGGGATCATCCGGCGCGGGCCGACAGGGATTTCATTGATGAACGGCCAGAATATCCGCATTCGCCTCAAGGCGTTCGATCATCGGATCCTCGACACCTCGACCAAGGAGATCGTGTCGACGGCGAAGCGGACGGGCGCGCATGTTCGCGGCCCCATTCCGCTGCCGACCAAGATCGAGAAGTTCACCGTGAACCGCTCGCCCCATGTCGACAAGAAGTCGCGCGAACAGTTCGAGATCCGCACGCACAAGCGGGTCCTCGACATCGTCGACCCGACCCCGCAGACGGTCGACGCGCTCATGAAGCTCGACCTCGCCGCCGGCGTCGACGTCGAGATCAAGCTCTAACGCGCGGCTTGCGGGCTGCGGAATAAGCCCTTCGCCGGCGGCCTTGGGCTCCGCGAAAGGGATTTTAAGGATTAAGCCATGCGGTCAGGTGTCATCGCACAAAAGGTCGGCATGACCCGCGTCTTCAACGACGGCGGCGAGCATGTGCCGGTCACGGTCTTGAAGCTGGACGGGTGTCAGGTCGTCGCGCACCGCACCAAGGAGCGCAACGGCTACTCCGCGGTTCAGCTCGGGATCGGTCGCGCCAAGGTCAAGAACGTGTCGAAGGCCGAGCGCGGCCGCTTCGCGGTGGCGCAGGTCGAGCCGAAGCTGAAGCTCGCCGAATTCCGCGTCGCCGACGACGCGCTGCTTCCGGTCGGGGCCGAGATCACGGCCGACCACTTCGTCGTCGGCCAGTTCGTCGACGTCACCGGCACGAGCACCGGCAAGGGCTTCGCCGGCCCGATGAAGCGCTGGAACTTCGGCGGTCTTCGCGCGACGCATGGCGTGTCGATCTCGCATCGCTCGCATGGTTCGACCGGCGGCCGTCAGGATCCCGGCAAGACCTTCAAGAACAAGAAAATGGCCGGCCACATGGGCTGCGAGCGGGTGACCACGCTCAACCTGCGCGTGGTCCAGACGGACGTCGAGCGCGGGCTGATCCTCGTCGAGGGCGCCGTCCCGGGCGTCGCCGGCGGCTGGATCTACGTTCGGGACGCTGTGAAGAAGTCGCTGCCGACCGACGTGCCGCAGCCTGGCAAATACCGCCTCGCCGAAGGCGCTGGCGAAGCCCCGGCCGCCGAGGCCGGCGCTGGATCGGAGACGGGAGCGCAAGCGTGAAGATCGACATTACGACCATCGCCGGCGAAGCCGCCGGGTCGATCGAGCTCGACGACTCGATCTTCGGCCTCGAGCCGCGCGAGGATCTCATCGCCCGCATGGTGCGCTATCAGCTCGCCAAGCGCCGCGCCGGCACGCACAAGACCAAGGGCCGCGCCGAGATCGCCCGCACGGGCAAGAAGCTCTACAAGCAGAAGGGCACGGGCCAGGCCCGCCACGGCTCCGCCCGCGTGCCGCAGTTCCGCGGCGGCGGCCGCGCCTTCGGCCCGGTGGTGCGCTCGCATGCGCATGACCTGCCGAAGAAGGTGCGCGCGCTCGCCCTGAAGCACGCGCTCTCGGCCAAGGCCCAGGACGGCGGGATCGTCGTCTGGGAGCAGGCCAGCGCCGCCGAGGCAAAGACCAAGGCGCTCAGGGCCGATTTCGCGAAGGCCGGGCTGACCAGCGCGCTGATCATCGACGGCGCCGAGCTCGAAGCCAATTTCGCGCTCGCCGCACGCAATATTCCGCAGATCGACGTGCTGCCCGTGCAGGGCCTCAACGTCTACGACATCCTTCGCCGCGAGAAGCTGGTCCTGACCAAGGCCGCGGTCGACGCCCTGGAGGCGCGGTTCAAATGAGCTCGAAACTGGCGCTCGAAGCGCACCATTACGACGTGATCGTCGCCCCGGTCATCACCGAAAAGGCGACGCTCGCCGCCGAGGCCAACCAGGTGATCTTCAAGGTTCGTCGCACTGCGACGAAGCCCGAGATCAAGGCCGCCGTCGAGCGTCTGTTCGAAGTCAAGGTGGTGGGCGTCAACACGCTGATCCGCAAGGGCAAGAAGAAAGTGTTCAAGGGGACGCGCGGCGTCCAGTCGGATGTGAAAAAGGCGATCGTCACCCTCGCCGAGGGCGACAAGATCGACGTCACGACCGGTCTCTGAGCCAAAGGATTTAAGGAAAGACGCCAATGGCGCTGAAGACGTTCAAGCCGGTCACCCCGGGCCTTCGCCAGCTCGTGATCGTCGACCGTAGCGATCTCTACAAGGGCAAGCCGCTGAAGCAGCTGACCGAGGGCAAGACGTCTTCGGGCGGCCGCAACAACAACGGCCGCGTGACCGTGCGCTTTCGCGGCGGCGGGCACAAGCAGAGCTATCGCATCATCGATTTCAAACGGCGCAAGCTCGACGTGCCGGGCAAGGTCGAGCGGATCGAATATGATCCGAACCGCACATCGTTCATCGCGCTGATCGCCTACGCCGACGGCGAGCAGGCCTACATCATCGCGCCGCAGCGTCTGTCGGTCGGCGACGAGGTCGTGGCCTCGCAGCAGGCCGACGTGAAGCCCGGCAACGCCATGCCGCTCGCCTCCATGCCGGTCGGCACGATCGTGCACAACGTCGAGATGAAGATCGGCAAGGGCGGCGCCATGGTGCGCTCGGCCGGCACCTTCGCGCAGGTCGTCGGCCGGGACCAGGGCTATGTCATCGTCCGCCTGAATTCGGGCGAGCAGCGGCTGATCCACGGCCAGTGCTTCGCGACGGTTGGCGCGGTGTCGAACCCTGACCACATGAACGCCTCGATTGGCAAGGCGGGCCGCAGCCGCTGGCTCGGCCGGCGCCCGCACAATCGCGGCGTGACCATGAACCCGGTCGATCATCCGCACGGCGGCGGCGAAGGCCGCACCTCCGGCGGCCGTCATCCGGTCACGCCCTGGGGCAAGCCGACCAAGGGCAAGAAGACCCGGTCGAACAAGTCGACCACGAAATTCATCGTGACCTCGCGTCACAAGAGCAAGAAGAAGGGCTGACGATGGCTCGCTCGATCTGGAAAGGGCCGTTCGTCGACGGCTACCTCTTGAAGAAGGCGGACGCCGCGCGCGCTTCGGGCCGCTCCGAAATCATCAAGATCTGGAGCCGCCGCTCCACCATCCTGCCGCAGTTCGTCGGACTGACCTTCGGCGTGCATAACGGCCACAAGCATGTCCCGGTCAATGTGACCGAGGAGATGATCGGACACAAATTCGGCGAATTCTCTCCGACGCGGACCTTCCATGGCCATGCGGCGGACAAGAAAGCCAGGAGAGGCTGACCATGTCCAAGGAGAAGGCGCCCCGCGCGCTCAAGGACAATGAGGCGAAGGCTGTCGCGCGCATGCTGCGCATCAGCCCGCAGAAGCTCAACCTGCTTGCCCAACTCATCCGCGGCAAGAAGGTCGAGCGCGCGCTCGCCGATCTCGAATTCTCGCGCAAGCGGGCGGCTTTCGACGTGCGCAAAACGCTCGAGAGCGCGATCGCCAACGCCGAGAACAACCACAGCCTCGAAGTCGACGATCTCGTCGTGGCCGAGGCCTATGTCGGCAAGGCGCTCGTCATGAAGCGCTTCAGCGCCCGCGCCCGCGGCCGCTCGGGGCGTATCGAGAAGCCGTTCTCGCATCTGACGATCGTGCTGCGCGAAGTCGCGGCGCCGGCGGCGTAAGAGGGTAAGATGGGACAGAAAGTCAATCCGATCGGCCTGCGCCTCGGCATCAACCGCACCTGGGATTCGCGCTGGTTCGCCTCGACGGGCGAATACGGCAAGCTCCTGCATGAAGACATGGCCATTCGCGCCGCGCTGATGAAGGCGCTGAAGCAGGCCGCCGTGTCGAAGATCATCATCGAGCGGCCGCACAAGAAGTGCCGCGTGACGATCTATTCCGCCCGCCCGGGCGTCGTCATCGGCAAGAAGGGCGCGGACATCGACAAGATCCGCAAGCTCGTCGCCAGGATGACCGACAGCGAGGTGGTGATCAACATCGTCGAGGTGCGCAAGCCCGAGATCGACGCGACGCTCGTCGCCGACTCGATCGCCCAGCAGCTCGAGCGGCGCGTCGCGTTCCGCCGCGCCATGAAGCGCGCGGTGCAGTCGGCGATGCGTCTCGGCGCCGAGGGCATCCGCATCAACTGCTCCGGCCGGCTCGGCGGCGCCGAGATCGCGCGTCTCGAGTGGTACCGCGAAGGCCGCGTGCCGCTGCATACGCTGCGCGCCGACGTCGATTACGGCACGGCGACCGCTCACACCGCCTATGGCGCCTGCGGCATCAAGGTCTGGATCTTCAAGGGCGAGATCCTGGAGCATGATCCGATGGCCCAGGACAAGAAGATGGCCGAGCAGGACCACGGCGGCGGCGAACGCCGGCGGCGCGACCGCGACGCCGCCTGAGCGCCGAACAGTTTGAGAGTATCGCATCATGCTGCAACCCAAGCGCACCAAATTCCGCAAGGCCTTCAAGGGCCGCATTCACGGCGCGGCGAAAGGCGGCTTTGAGCTGAATTTCGGCCAGTTCGGTCTCAAGGCGCTTGAGCCCGAGCGGATCACCGCGCGCCAGATCGAGGCCGCCCGCCGCGCCATGACGCGCCACATGAAGCGCGCCGGCCGCGTGTGGATCCGCATCTTCCCCGACGTGCCGGTGTCGAAGAAGCCGACCGAAGTGCGCATGGGCAAGGGCAAGGGCGCTCCCGAGCTGTGGGCCGTGCGCGTCGCGCCGGGCCGCATCATGTTCGAACTCGACGGCGTGCCGGCGGAGCTCGCGCGCGAGGCGCTGCGCCTCGCTTCGGCGAAGCTGCCGATCAAGACGCGCTTCATTCAGCGCATCCAGGAGTGACAGGGCCATGAAGTCGAAGCAGCGTTTGGC
>NZ_JBGAHM010000064.1:0-4756 GCF_044226135.1 Methylocella sp.
ATCCGTCCTCGATCAGGAACTGCATCGAGCTCGCGCGCACCAACGCGCGCGCGGTGCGCACGGCGCTTACCGTCGAGATGTGGGACGCGATCAACGGCGCCTGGATCGAGCTCAAGCGCTTCGAGGCCAATCACGCCTCGCGCGGCTTTTATGACCGGCGCGAGCTGTCGCGCTTCCTCGACTTCGTCAAGAAGACCTCGCTCGACTATGACGGCTCGGCCTATCGCACCATGCTGCGCAACGACGCCTTCTGGTTCTCGCGGCTCGGTCTCTATGTCGAGCGCGCCGACAACACGGCGCGCATCCTCGACGTGAAATATCACGTGCTGCTGCCCGAGAACGAGACCGTCGGCGGCTCGCTCGACTATTTCCAGTGGACCGCGATTCTTCGCGCGGTGTCGGCGCTCACCGCCTATCACTGGGTCTATCGCGAGAACGTGAAGCCCTGGCTGATCGCCGATCTTCTGATCCTCAAGCTCGAAATGCCGCGCTCGCTGATCGCCTGCTACGACAACATCGTCTATTTTCTCGACGCCATCGCCAAAGCCTATGGCAAGACCGGGCCGGCGCAGAAGCAGGCGCACGCCATCATGCTGCGGCTCGAAAGCGCGACGACGGCCGAAGTCTTCAAGATCGGCCTGCATGAGTTCCTGACCGCCTTCGTGCAGGACAACGACCGCCTCGGCGCCACCATCACCGAGCAATATCTGCAATATTGACGGCGCTTTTGGTAAGATCGCGTCCCGCCGCCCCTTGCTAAGGCGGCGGGGCGGGGCTATATTCGCCTCATTCATCTTCTCATAACGTCAGTTCGATATCGGACGAGCGTCTTATCGAGAGTGGGCCCGCCCGGACCCGCTCTTTTTTGTTGCAGCTTCGCTCCGACTGAGAGCCTGAAAGGCCGCGATTGAACGAGACCGGACGATTGAACGAGAACGGCCCGCTGAACGGGACCGCCGCGGCGCAGGGGTCTGACGGCGCGCTCGACGAGCCGCGCCTCGTCGCCGAGACGGGGACGGCGGCGCGAATCGCCCATGTCGCCGCCGCCGTGCTGGCCGATCTCGGCTATCGCCTCGTCCGGGTGAAGATTTCCGGCCAGGACGGCATGACCGTGCAGATCATGGCCGAGCGTCCCGACGGCGCGATGACCATCGACGACTGCGAGGCCGCGAGCGCGGCGCTCTCGCCGGCGCTCGACGTCGAGGACGTGGTGCGCCAGGCCTATCGGCTGGAGCTGTCCTCGCCCGGCATCGACCGGCCGCTGGTGCGCGTTTCGGATTTCAGGCGCGCGCTGGGGCAGGAGGCGCGCGTCGAGCTGCGCGCCGGGCTTGACGGACGCAAGCGTTTCCGCGGCGTGCTCGCCGGCGTCGAGGGGGAGGGGGCGAAGGCCGTCGTCACGCTCGATCGCGACGACGCGCGCGCCGACGAAGAGCCCCGCGTCAGCCTGCCGCTCGACGATCTCGCCGAAGCCAAGCTGATTCTGACCGAGGACCTGATTCGCGCCGCGCTGCGCGCCGCCAAGGCCGCGCTCGAGGGCGGGGCGGACGATGCGGACGACGACGCGCCGCCGGCCCCGGCGAAGAACTACGCGCCGAAGAAGGGCGCGGGGCCGAAGCCCAAGGCGAAGCCGCTGCTGCCGGCCGGCGTGCGCGCGCAATTCAAGAAGACGAGGCCCGACCGGCCGCTCGACGGCGGCGCCGGAGCGCGAGACGGCGCGCCGGCTCCGCGCCGGAACGGGCCGAAATAGGAGACCATGCATATGGCCGTCAGCGCCAACAGGCTCGAACTTCTGCAGATCGCCGACGCCGTCGCGCGCGAAAAATCGATCGACCGCCAGATCGTGCTGTCCTCGATGGAGGACGCGATCCAGAAGGCGGCGCGCTCGCGCTATGGCCAGGAGACCGAGGTGCGCGCCGAGATCAATCCGCGCACCGGCGAACTGCGCCTGTCGCGCCTGCTGCTCGTCGTCGACGAGATCGAAAACGACGCGATTCACATCAGCCTCGACGAGGCGCGCAAGAAGAACCCGGCCGCGCAGGTCGGGGACATGATCGCCGAGACCCTGCCGCCGTTCGACTTCGGCCGCATCGCCGCGCAGTCGGCGAAGCAGGTGATCGTGCAGAAAGTGCGCGAGGCCGAGCGCGACCGCCAGTATCAGGAATACAAGGACCGCATCGGCGACATCGTCAACGGCGCGGTCAAGCGCGTCGAATATGGCAACGTCATCATCGACCTCGGCCGCGGCGAGGCGACGATTCGCCGCGACGAGATGATCCCGCGCGAGACCTTCCGCCCGGGCGACCGCGCGCGGGCCTATGTCTATGACGTGCGCCGCGAGCAGCGCGGGCCGCAGATCTTTCTGTCGCGCACCCATCCGCAGTTCATGGCCAAGCTGTTCCAGCAGGAAGTGCCGGAGATCTACGACAACATCATCACCGTGAAGGCGGTGGCCCGCGACCCGGGCTCGCGCGCCAAGATCGCGGTGATCTCGCGCGACGCCTCGATCGACCCCGTCGGCGCCTGCGTCGGCATGCGCGGCTCGCGCGTGCAGGCGGTGGTCAACGAGCTGCAGGGCGAAAAGATCGACATCATCCCCTGGTCGCCCGACGCCGCCACCTTCATCGTCAACGCGCTGCAGCCGGCCGAAGTGGTCAAGGTGGTGCTCGACGAGGACTCTTCACGTATTGAAGTCGTGGTCCCGGATGACCAACTGTCCCTTGCGATCGGACGGCGCGGCCAGAACGTGCGTCTCGCCTCGCAGCTCACCGGCTGGGACATCGACATCCTGACCGAGGCCGAGGAGTCGGAGCGCCGCCAGAAGGAATTCGTGGAGCGCACCAACATTTTCATGGAGGCGCTCGACGTCGACGAGGTGGTCGGCCAGCTGCTCGCCTCCGAAGGTTTTCGCTCGGTCGAGGAGCTCGCTTATGTCGAGCCGGCCGAACTTGCCGCCATCGAGGGCTTCGACGACGACACCGCGGCCGAGATCCAGACGCGCGCCAATGACCATCTGGCCCGCATCGAAGCCGAGCAGGACCAGCGCCGCATCGAGCTCGGCGTCGCCGACGAACTGCGCGAGGTGGCCGGCGTGACGACGCCGATGCTCGTCAAATTCGGCGAGAACGACGTCAAGACGGTCGAGGACCTCGCCGGCTGCGCCACCGACGACCTCGTCGGCTGGACCGAACGCAAGGAAGGCGAGACGACCCGGCACGCGGGCTTCCTCGAAGGCTTCGACGTCAGCCGCGAGGAGGCCGAGGCCATGATCATGACGGCGCGCCTGCACGCCGGCTGGATCGACTCCCTGCCGCAGCCGGCGGCCGAGGAGGAAGAAGGCGTCGAGGCCGCCGCCGAGGAGGCGCGGGCCTGACGGGAGCCGCGCCGATGGATCCGGCCGGGCCCGAGGAGGCCTATGACGCCGGCGAGAAAGGCCCGGAGCGCACCTGCGTCGTGACCCGGCGCAAGGGCCCGCCGGAGGCCATGATCCGCTTCGTCGCGGGGCCTGGCGACGTCGTCGCGCCCGACCTCAGGCGGAAATTGCCGGGACGGGGCGTTTGGGTTATGGCCAATGGCGCGCTCGTGGCCGAGGCCGCCCGCAGGGGCGCGTTTTCGCGCGGGTTCAGGCGCAAGGTCGCGGCTTCGCCCGATCTCGCGGCTGAGGTCGACGCGCTGCTGGAGCGGGACTGCCTGCAGTCGCTGTCCCTCGCCAACAAGGCGGGGCTCGTCGTCGCGGGCTTCGGCAAAGCGGCGGAGGCGATCGCCTCGGGCGCCGCGGCGGGCGTCGTGCATGCGAAGGACGGCGCGGCCGACGGCGCGCGCAAACTGGGACAGGCGCTGCGCCGGGAGGCGCGGCGGAGCGGCGACGAAGAGGGCGCGCCAGCGTCCGGCGGGGAAAACGTCGCGCCGATCATCGAACTGTTTACGTCCGGGCAATTGGATTTGTCGCTCGGGCGAACTAATGTCATACATGCGGTCGTGCTGGCCGGCCCGGCCGGCCGGGGCTTCGTGGAACGGTGCCGTCGTCTCGAAGCTTATCGGGTCGAGGCCTGTCGGTCGGAACGGCGTGACGCGGGGCGGCGCCCCGAACGGGATTTTACGCAGGAGTTCGGGCCGCGTCCGGCGCGCGAGCGCGCGGCGGACGGGTCCGAAAGAGATGAAGCCGCGCAGGCGCGCGAGGAATGAGGGAGCGGCGCGCCGCGGCGCGTCGAAGGAGTTCCGGCGAAGCTGGAGTCTGGATTGAGTTTGCGGCCTTCGGGCCGCCCTGCCGTCGGCGGCCTGTCGGTTCGAAGCCGGAGCCCGTTCGACGGAAACGCCTGCCGCGCGCGACGCCTCGCCGATCGCCGCCGTCAGGACCAAAGCCGCGAACTGACGCGAACGGCGCGGTTTATCCCGAAGGTTCAGCCGCCTTTCGGATAGGCCGCTTCTATTGGCGGCAAGACGACGGCCGAGCCGCTTTCGCGGCGCTGCGGCGCCGGCGGGACCGCCGGCATTGTTGGATTTGAAAAGGGCGCGAGCCCGCGGGAACGCAAGACTGATGAGTGAAACGAAGAACCCTGGCGATCATACGCTGAGCGTCGCTCCGACAAAGACCCTCTCGCTCAAGAGGCCGGTCGAGGCTGGCATCGTGCGCCAGAGCTTTTCCCATGGCCGCAGCAAGGCCGTCGTCGTCGAGAAGGTGAAGCGGCGCGTCGTCGGCGACAGTCATGGCCACGCCCACCCGGCGGCCCACCCCGCGCGCGAGCCTGCGGCCCGCGAG
>NZ_JBGAHM010000065.1:0-4729 GCF_044226135.1 Methylocella sp.
GGCGCGGCCCGCGTCGCCTATGTCGACGGCCAGTACGTGCTGAATCCGCGCCAGGACCAGCTCGAGGGCAGCCAGCTCGACCTCGTGGTCGCGGGCACCGCCGACGGCGTGCTGATGGTCGAGTCGGAGGCCAAGGAGCTGAGCGAGGAGGTGATGCTCGGCGCCGTCACCTTCGGCCATGCCGCCTTCCAGCCGGTGATCAACGCCATCATCGACCTCGCCGAGCGCTGCGCCAAGGAGCCCTGGGCCCTGCCCCAGGCCGATCCGGAGGTCGGCCGCTGCGCCGAGCGGCTGCGTGCCGTCGCCGAGGCGGAGCTGCGCCAGGCCTATGGCGAGACCCGCAAGCAGGCCCGCCACGAGCGGATCTCGGCGGTCAAGGCCAAGGCGGTCGAGGCGCTCGTCGCCGAGAGCTTCAAGCCGGAGCTGGTCAGCAAGCAGTTCAAGGCGCTGGAGAGCGACATCGTGCGCACCAGCATCCTGGAGACCGGCCGGCGCATCGACGGCCGCGACACCAGGACGGTGCGCCCGATCGTCTGCGAGATCGGCGTGCTGCCGCGGGCCCACGGCTCGGCCCTGTTCACCCGCGGCGAGACCCAGGCGCTGGTGGTGGCGACGCTCGGCACCGGCCAGGACGAGCAGATCATCGACGCGCTCGAGGGCGAGTACCGGGAGAATTTCCTCCTGCACTACAACTTCCCGCCCTACTCGGTGGGCGAGGTCGGCCGCATGGGCTCGCCGGGCCGCCGCGAGGTCGGGCACGGCAAGCTCGCCTGGCGGTCGATCCACCCGCTGCTGCCGGCCAAGGAGGCGTTCCCCTACACCCTGCGCGTCGTCTCCGAGATCACCGAGAGCAACGGCTCCTCCTCGATGGCGACTGTCTGCGGCTCCTCGCTGTCGCTGATGGACGCCGGCGTGCCGCTGCCGCGGCCGGTGGCCGGCATCGCCATGGGCCTGATCAAGGAGCAGAGCGGCTTCGCCGTGCTCTCCGACATCCTCGGCGACGAGGACCATCTCGGCGACATGGACTTCAAGGTGGCCGGCACGTCGGAAGGCGTGACGTCGCTGCAGATGGACATCAAGGTCGCCGGCATCACCGAGGAGATCATGCGCGTCGCCCTCAATCAGGCGAAGGACGGCCGCCTGCACATCCTTGGCGAGATGTCGAAGGCGCTGACCGGCGCGCGCGCCGAACTCGGCGAGTTCGCGCCGCGCATCGAGACGCTGAAGATCCCGACCGACAAGATCCGCGAAGTGATCGGCACCGGCGGCAAGGTCATCCGCGAGATCGTCGAGAAGACCGGCGCCAAGATCAACATCGAGGACGACGGCACGGTCAAGGTCGCCTCCTCCGACGGCGATTCGATCAAGGCCGCGATCAACTGGATCAAGTCGATCGCCAATGACCCCGAGGTCGGCCAGATCTATGAGGGCACGGTCGTCAAGGTCGTCGACTTCGGCGCCTTCGTGAACTTCTTCGGCTCGAAGGACGGCCTCGTCCACATTTCGCAGCTCGCCAAGGGCCGCGTCGCCAAGAGCAGCGACGTCGTCAAGGAAGGCGACAAGGTGAAGGTCAAGCTGCTCGGCTTCGACGACCGCGGCAAGGTGCGCCTCTCCATGCGCCTGGTCGATCAGGAGACGGGCGAAGACCTCGAGGGCAAGGAGAAGGCGGAGCAGGCGCCCGTCGACTGACGCGCGGCCGACACGCCTCTAGAGACTCAGAAAGGCGCCTCCTGGGAGGCGCCTTTTTCTTTTGGGCCGCTTTCTGTTGGGTCGCGTTCACGGGCCGCGCGATTTTGTCGGCGCGAGCCTCATCCTGCGGCCAGATCCTTCCGCGGCCAGACCCTTCGCGGCCCTGCGCGTCGGCTCAGTCGCGCTCCATCGCGATGCGCAGCAGTCGCTCTTTGACGCAATCGAGGCCGCCCAGCATGGCGTAGCTCGCGACCGATCCGGCGTAGGAATAAGAGACGACCTTGTCGCGATGGACATAAGCGCCGGCGAAGCCGCGGATCTCCCCGGCCCTCGCCGCCTCAAGCAGACGTTCGAGCTCCTCGACGACGGTGGCGTTGGGTTCGGCAGGCGGAGGGGCGAAGTCGCCGCGGAGTCCTATGACGTTTTCTGACATTTTCGACCGCTTGGCATGACAATCCGGGTAACGGGTCATGAAAAGCAATCTTCAGGCCATGGCCGGCCAAAGGCGGACCAACGACGAAAGCGGACCCAGCCTCGCGCCGCGCCCGTTCAGGAATCATGGACCCATCTGTCAGGCTTCGCGCCCCTGCCGAAACGCCCTCAGGGCGGCGAAGTTTCGCCGCCCTGAGGCTTTTCGCAAATCGTCTCGGCTCAGCCCTGCCGCGACGCCGTCGACTGCCCTTGCGACGCGCCGGCGGTCTGGCCGGTCTGTCCCGCTCCGAGTTGTCCGCCCTGCTGGGTCAGGCCGCTTTGCGCGCCGGCGTGGGCCGTCTCCCGCCCGCTAGGGCCGGAGCGCGCGTTGCTCTCGCGCACGCGCAGATTGTTCTGCACATGCGACACGCCCGAAACGCGCTCGGCGACGATCTCGGCGCGACGCCGCTGGTCGCGATCGTCGGCGGCGCCGGTCAGCGTCACTTCGCCGTTCGACGCCGCAACCTCGATGTCCTCCGCGTTCACATAAGGGTCGTCGCTCAGCCGATCCGAGACGTCCTCGCGGATGCGTTCGTCGGAACGGCGGTAATTTTTCGGCCCGACGCCGGAATAGCGCGCATATTGGTCACGCGCCTGATCGTGGCGGCGCCGGCGCGCGGCGTCCTCGTCGCCGAACCACGACGACACCTCGTCGCTCGCGCGGTCGAGGAAAGGACGCTCGTCCTGACCGTCATAGCCGCGCGGGCCGGACTCATAGCCACGGTCGCGCCAGCCCCAGCTTTCGCTGCGCCCGCCGGCGCGATAGCCGCCGCGATAAGGCTCGCGATTGCGGAAATTCGGCTCGCCCGAATACGCCTGCCGGCCCCGATCCCAGGGGTCGCCGCGCTGGCCGTACAGGCTTTCGCCGAAGCGCCGTTCGCCGCGGCGGCCGTCATAGTCCTCGCGCGCCAGATCCTCGGCGCCGTAATCGTCGCGGCGGCGAAATCCGCCTTCGTGCGGGCCACGCTCGCCGCCGCCGTAGCCCCGCGCCTCGCGCGGATAGAATTCGCGTCCCTGGCCATAACCCGAAAGCGACTCGCGATAGTCGCGATCCGAGCGGCCATGGAGGCGACGATCGTCGTCATTTTCCTGATCGCGCTGCCAGCGCTCGCGGCTGCTGTCGCGGAAATAATCGTCCTGCTGATACTGCTCGTACTGATATCTACGGTCCTGAGAGGCCATGCTCTTCGTCCTTCGATCATTATGGCAGGTTTCAGCGCTCGCTTGGGAACGCAGCCGCACAAACGTCGACGATTTGCGATGGTTCCGGCGCCCTGGCGACGCCGCCGATCAAACAGAATTCATCCTGAGCGGCATGATCCGACACAACTATTCATGATCGTTTCTTTGGCTTGACCGTCACGTGCTTGCGTTCAGCGCGCCGCTTTCACAAACGCCTCGATCAAGCCTGTCGCCGCAAAGCGGCCGCGGACCTCGCGCCGCGACGCGCCCGCAACGACTTCAGGCGACCGTTCGCGCGCGTGCGACTTCCGTCAGATGGCGATGCGCCATGCGCAACGCGACGATCGCGGCGTCGAGCTCCTGACGCTGGCGTTCGAGAAAATCGAGCTGCGCGACGATCTGCTCCGGCGGCACGGCGAGCTCGAGCCCGGCAGCGCCGGGGCCCGCCGCATCGTCCTGCGCCGCCAGCAGCGCGCCGATCTCGGCGAGCGTGAAGCCCAGCTTCTTGCCTTTCATGATCAGGGCGAGGTCGCGCCGCTCGCGGTCGCCGTAAAGCCGCTTCGTCCCGTGGCGCCGGGGGCGCAGCAGGCCCTTGTCCTCATAAAAACGCAGGGCGCGCGCGCTGACGCCGAACTCACGCGCGACGTCGCGAATAAGGAGGGGCGCGGGGCCCGCGGCCGAAAGCGGCGTCTCGTCGCCACGCAACCCGCGCGCGAAGGCCGCGAGCGCGGCGCCGGGCTCCCCGCCCGCGTCGTCGTCGGGAAAAATCGGCGCGTCGCGGTCCTCGCGCGTCAGCCTCGCGTCCATGCAAGCCTCCAGCCCCATTCGCGGCGTCGAAAGCCGCAGCCGGATCATCCCGGGCCAGGCTGGCGTCAAGCTGAACGCAAGGCTCGGCGCTTAAGTTTTTCTTCATGCGGAGGCTCGAACAGTGGGGAACCGCACGCGAGGACGCGGGCCAGTCAGATTGTCGCAGGTCCGGGGCCGGCGCGCGGCCGGCTTGAGCTTTCGTCCTTTTCGGCTTTGGATAGGCAAACGGCGCGGAGTTGCCAGTGTCGCTTCATGAGACCCCCGCCGGCGCGGAACGCGCCTTTTCCGCGCTCGACGAGGACCTCGACGCGCGGCCCCGGGCGCCCGTCGCGCGACGCGGCGCCGATGAGCTCGACCGACGCCTCAAGCACGCGATGCGCCAGCTCGCCGCGCAAGGCGCGCGTTCCCAGGCCGCGCTCGACGTGTCTCCCAGCCTGAAGGCGATGGCCGCCCTGCTCGCCGAACCGGCGCGCGCCGGCGCCGCGCGCGCGAGACCGGGCGCCGAAGCCGCTGACGGCGAGCCGCCGCCGTCACGCGAAAAAACGCTTGCGAGGCTCGACCGCCGCCTTGGCGAGATCGA
>NZ_JBGAHM010000030.1:0-39715 GCF_044226135.1 Methylocella sp.
CACCACCTGGTGAAGCCGGTGGCGTTCGAGGAGATCGAGCGCCTGCTCGGCGACGTGCTGGCGGCGGCGCCGGGGCCTACGGCATCGCCGGCAGCGTGAACGGCGCCGGGTCGGCGAAGCGGCGCACCACGTTGGCCGTCAGCCGCCCCAGCACGGTGTCGCCGCCATTGACCATCAGGCTGCCGGCGTAGGTCATCGAGCCGACCGAGAAGACCGCGCCGCCGGCGGCCGTCTCGAAGAAGGTCATGTCGGCGCAGGACCAGTCCTCCTGCGGCAGCGGGTGGCGATGGGTCAGCATGTCCTCGTTGACCCAGGCGTAGTCGGGGTGGATGACGACGCCCTTGGCGACGACCAGCGCGTGCGGCGGCGTGCCGTACTTGGCGTTCACGCTGTCGAGCTCGAAGCCGGCGGCGCCGCCGCCCATGTAGCCGGCGTCGCCGAAGACGGTGCCGGAGGCGGTGGGGATGCCGTCGGTCATGAAGGCGACGCGCGGGTCGCGGATGCCGTCGATCAGCCTGTAGGGGAAGCCGAGATGCCGCCCCTGGGTGGAGAAGCTGATGCCGACGAGCTTGTGGCTGGAGCGGCCGATGCGGCGCCACAGGCCGCCGTAGCCGCCGCCGAACTGGTTGTAGCTTTCGCCGGGGAAGGTTTCCCAGACGCGGATGCCGCCCTCGGCGCGGCGGACCTCCAGCGTCTCGGGCTGCTCTTGCGACGGCTCGGCGCGCCAGTAGAAGCCGTTGCCGCCCATGTACATCAGGCGGCCGCCCTGGCCCAGGAAGTCCTCGAAGGCCTGCATCATGCGCTCGGAATGGTATTCCGGGTGCTGGGCGGCGATGACCAGCCGGTAGGGGGTCAGCGCGGCCAGGCCGTCCGCGTGCAGGTCGTGGTCGGTGATGACGTCGTGGGCGACGCCGATGGTGCGCAGGAACTGGTCGAAATAATTGTCCACAACCCAGCGGCCGGTGCCGGAGGCGCCTTCCACCGGGTCCATCAGCGAGAACTGCTTCGGCCGCGTGTCGAGCATCGGGCGGTGCTGGGTCATCAGCGCGACGCCCGAGCCGTCGCTGTGGTGGTTGTAGCAGGACAGGCCGAATTGCGGGTTCATGTCCGGCGTCTCGGGCAGGGCGCCCCATTGGGCGGCGCGGGCGGCGATCTCGGCGCCGCGGCCGGGGCGGACGTAGCAGCCATAGACCTGGTAGCTGAAGGTGGGCACCAGCAGGACGACGTCCGACTGCGGCTTCGCCGGGCGGACGATGAAGGGGATGTAGTCCTCGCCGGCTTCGTTGCTGAGGTGGGCGGCATAGAAGCCGCTCGGCCAGTCGGGCGGGATCACCAGGGCGAAGCTTTCCTGCCAGCCCAGCGGGCCCTGGTCGTCGTCGTGGAAATGGATCGCGCCGTAGAGCTGGGGGGCGGATTTCCAATCGTGCACGGCGCCGGTCCAGGCGGCGCCGGTCATGGCGCGGGTGGGCAGGTTGACCAGCCGGGCATGGGCGCCGTGCGGGCCGATATCGGTGGCGGTCTGGGTGGGGATGCCGATGGAGAAGTCCCATTCGGCGACCGGGCCGTTGGCGCCGAGGATGGCCGGGCGCTCGATCTTGCCGTTGAAATGGGCCGTGGCCGGCGCGCCGCCGCCGTCCGGCGGGAGCGCGGCGATGAAGGCTTCGGCGCCGGTGGCGCCGGCCTGCGCGCCCCTGGCGCTGCCCTGCCCGGCGTCGCCGAGCGGCGCGTGCGGGCGCTGCTCCACGCTCAGCGTGCCGTCGAGCGCGATGGTGGCGGTGAGGTCGTACCAGCGGCGTTCGAGGAGCTTGCGGCCGGTGGCGGCACGGACGGGGCCGGCCGTGCCGGTGGCTTCGGCGAAGGCGCCGTCGGGGCCGATGCCGAGCGCGAAGCGCCAGCCGGGGGCGGCCAGGGCCAGCACGCCCTGCACGCCCTTGCGCGGCGTGGTGGGCCAGATCGTGGCGCGCAGGGTGAGTGTGCCGCCGGGCAGCGCGCCGATGCGGGCGTGGCCGAAGCTGCCGAGCCAGGCACCCTGCTCGGTGCCCGGCCGCGTGCCGTCGAGCCCGGTCGGCATCGGCACCTCGTGGTAGCCGGGGCCGGCGGGGTTCGGGTCGGCGCAGAGATGGCGGACGAAGCGCAGCGCATAGTCCCGCCCGCCGGCGCTGGAGACCATGAAGCGCAGGGTGCCGCCCTGCTTCGCGCTCCATCGGTCGACATAGCCGGTCAGCTGGTGCATCGGGGGCTCCTTGCGTTTGGCCGGGATCGTACCGCGGTGCGGCGCGGGCGCAAGGCGAGGGAGACGGCCTGTCTCCGAAAATGCCAGCCCTTACCTGACTGCCTGCGTCGGCCCGAACTGGGTCAGGTAGGCGGTCGCGCTGCCGAAGAACCGCGTCTCGAACGACACCCGCACCGGCAGCGCCGGCTGCCCCGGCACCAGCGGGGCGAGCCAGGCATGGCTGACATGGACGCGGCGGATCTCGGCCTCGTCGGCGTCGTGCTGGAAGCCGGCGAGCTGGCGCCCGCGCATGTCGCAGCGCAGGGCCGTGCCCTTGAAGGCGGACCGGTAGTCCTCGGACAGGCTTTCGCTTCCGGCGGTGACCGACTGGGTTTCCAGCACGCGGCGGCCGTCGAAGATGCGCACCGTGCCGTCGCAGCGCCCGGTCTGCGCCACCTGCCGCACCAGGAAGGCCATGGCGCTCAGCGTGTCCATCGTGTCGCGCTGCTGGGCCGGCGGCACCGGGTCGCGGTCGGGCTCGGTCGCGGGCACCAGCGTGCGGATCACCGGCTGGCCGCCCGGATAGTCGAGGGTGATCCGCCGCTCCTTGCCGCGCGCCACGCCCCAGGAGGCGAAGCGCTGCGGCGCGGGGCGCGCGCCGTTCCAGCTTCCCTGGGCGAAGCTGTCGATGCGGACCGGGATGAAGGTGCCGTACAGCCCGGTGGTGCGGTAGGCGAGGTCGATCCGGTAGTCGCGCGGGCCGAACTCGGCCTTGCTGTCCACCACCAGCACGTTGAGCCCGGCCGCGTAGATCGCGTAGCTCAGCTGCGTCGCCTCCTGCGCACGGGCGGCGGCAGGGAGCAGCGCGAGCAGGGCCAGGGCCGGCAGCCGCAGGGTCATGCAGCAGCATATGGGTTGACATCGGCGCTCGGCCAGACCTATCACGCCGGCCGCGGGATGGGTGCGTAGCTCAGCGGGAGAGCATCGCCTTCACACGGCGGGGGTCACAGGTTCAATCCCTGTCGCACCCACCATCCCGCTCCCACCGATGCAATTCGCGGACTTGCCGCCCGCCGGGCGGGGCCGGCGTGCCGCGCAGGGAGAGCCGATGGCGCAGGCCCAGGAACACGCCAAGGAAGCGATCGAGCATGCCGCGCACGACGCCGGCGGCGCGCGGTTCGGGCGCAACGTCGCCATGCTGGTGGCGGCGCTGGCCGCCCTGCTGTCGCTGACCGAGATCGCCGAGAAGAAGTCGCAGAACGCCTATCTCGCCCACCACATCACCGCCTCCGACGACTGGGCGTTCTACCAGGCCAAGAACATCCGCGGGACCGTGTACAGCCTGCACGCCGAGCTGCTGGAATCGCTGCCGCCGGACCCGGCGCTGCGCGAGAAGATCGAGGCCGCGCGGGCCGAGGCCAAGCGGCTGGACGACGACGAGAAGAGCAACGGCCGCCGCCAGCTGGCGACCAAGGCGCGGGCCAGCGAGCGGGCGCGCGACCACGCCTTCCACCGCTACCACATGCTGGAATACGCGGTCGGGGCGCTGCAGATCGCGATCGTGCTTGCCTCGGGCTCGATCGTGGCGCGAGTGCGGCTGCTGGCCTGGGTGGCCGGCGCCATCGGGCTGGGCGCGGCGGCGGCGGCGCTGCTGGTGGAGCTCAGCGTGATCTGAGGATCAGCCGCCGGCCCTCGGCCCACTGCCACATCACCAGGCCGGCGACGCCCACCGCCAGCTCCCGCGCACGCTTGACCATCGACAGCGCGATGGCCTGGTCCGCCTCGATGCCGAACAGGCCGCAGACGACGACGAAGCCGACCTCCTGCACGCCCAGCGCGCCGGGCACCGCGAATCCGGCACTGCGGGCGGCCATGCCCAGGCTCTCGATCACCAGCGCGGCCTGCCAGCCGGCATCGACGCCCATCGCCCACAGCGCGATCCAGGTCTCCACCACGCCGAGCAGCCAGGCGACGAGGTGCAGCGCTCCGGCCACGGCGAGCGCCTTGCGGTCGCGGTGGAGGCGCATCAGCTCGGCGTGCAGGCCGCGCACGCTCTCCACCGTCACGCCGGGGAAGACGCGCTGCAGCGGCCGGATCAGGGCTTCGACGATGCGCAGCAGCCCGGCGCGCTGGGCGGCGATGAAGGCGGCGACGCCGGCGGCCATGATGGCGAGGGACCACATCACCCAGGGCTGGCCGGCCCCCGCCTCGGTGGTGGCGAGTGCCGCGAAGCCCATGAGGGTGAACAGGAACTGCGTGACCACCTCGACGGTGATGTCGAGCGTGGTGCCGGCGCCGGCGACGGGGCCCGGGACGCCGCGCTGGGCGAGCATGCGGATGCCGACGAGGTTGCCGCCGAGCTGGGCCACCGGGAGCATGTTGTTGACCGCCTCGCGGATCAGGCGGATGCGGAAGTAGCGGCTGAGGCGCGGCACGCGCTCGCCCACCGAGATGCGCCAGGCAATGGCGGAGAGCCACAGTTGCACCAGCATCAGCGCGACCGCGGGCGCCACCGCCCAGGCGGCGTGGCGCAGCTCCGCCCCGATGGCGGCAATGCCCGCCCAGGCGGCGAGCGCGATGATGGCGCCGCCGCCGATGGCGATGCCCAGCAAGCCGAGGATCATGGGCGCGGCAGAGGCGCGGGCCGGGCGGATTTGTCAAGCCAGCCCTGCGGCGATTGATTCGGAAGACGGCGCCTGCGACAACCGCCGCCCATTCCGGGAGAAGGCCATGCCCGAGCTGCGTCTGCACAACTTCGTCACCAAGCGGCGCGAGACCCTCGTGCCGATCGAGCCGGGGCATGTGCGGATCTATTGCTGCGGGCCGACGGTCTACGACCTGGCGCATATCGGCAATGCCCGCCCGGCGGTGATCTACGACGTGCTGACGCGGGTGCTGCGGCTTCTGTTTCCGCGCGTGACCTACGTGCGCAACGTCACCGACATCGACGACAAGATCAACAACCGGGCGCGCGAGCAGGGCGTGCCGATCGGGGAGATCACCGAGCGGACGCTGGCCGACTACCGCGCCGACATCGCGGCGCTGGGCAACCTGCCGCCCGACGTGGAGCCGCGGGCGACCGAGACGATCGCCGAGATCATCGTGCTGATCGAGCGGCTGATCGCCTCCGGCCACGCCTATGCGGCCGAGGGCCACGTGCTGTTCTCGGTGCCGAGCTTTTCGCAGTACGGGGCGTTCTCGGGGCGCTCGCCGGACGAATTGCTGGCCGGGGCGCGGGTGGACGTGGCGCCGTACAAGCGCGATGCGGGGGATTTCGTGCTGTGGAAGCCGTCCACGCCGGACCTGCCGGGCTGGGACAGCCCGTGGGGGCGCGGGCGGCCGGGGTGGCATATCGAGTGCTCGGCCATGTCATGGCGCCACCTGGGCGAGAATTTCGACATCCATGGCGGGGGCACCGACCTGATCTTCCCGCACCACGAGAACGAGATCGCGCAGTCGCTGTGCGCCTTCCCGGGCAGCCGGTTCGCGCGGATGTGGGTGCACAACGGCATGCTGGTGATCAACGGCGAGAAGATGTCGAAGAGCCTCGGCAATTTCGTCACCATCCATGAATTGCTCACGACCGACGCCTTCGGCGGCCGCCCATGGCCGGGCGCCGTGCTGCGGCTCGCCATGCTGCGCACCCATTACCGCCAGCCGATCGACTTCACGGTCAAAAGCCTCGAGGAGGCCGAACGCGCGCTGCTCGACTGGCGCAAGGCGGCGGAGGGCGTCGCGCCCGGCGCGCCGGGCGAAAACGTCGTCGCCGCGCTCGCCGACGACCTCAACACGCCGCGCGCCATCTCGGAGCTGCACGTGCTGAAGGCGAAGGACCCGGCGGCGCTGCTCGGCGGCCTTTCGCTGCTCGGGATCGACCTCGCCAGCCTGCCGCAGGAGACGCGCGCGGTCGAGGCGAGCGTCTTCGAGAAGGCCATGGCGCTCGTCGCCGAGCGCGAGGCCGCGCGCCGGGCCAAGAACTGGGCCGAATCCGACCGGCTGCGCGCCGCGCTCGCGGCGATGGGCGTCGCGCTCAGGGACGACAGGGGCGGCGGGACCACATGGGAGTTTCGTCCGTGACCGCGCGCGCGGCGCCGCCGCCGCCTTCGCTCCGGCCCTACCTGCCGGATGATTTGCCGCTGCTCTACGAGATCCGGCTTTCGGCGATCGAGGAGCTGACCGCCGACGATTATGACGATCCGCAGCGCCGCGCCTGGGCCGAGGCCGCGAGCGACGAGGAGGAGCTCGGCGCGACGCTGAAGTCCGGGCTCAGCATCGTCGCCCTGCGCGAGGGCGCGGCGATCGGCTTCATCGTTTTCAGAAACGGTCTGATCGACCAGCTTTACGTGCATCCGGCGGTCGCGCGCACCGGCGTCGCCTCGGCCCTTGTCGACGCCGTCGAGAAGCTCGCCGGCGCGCGCCAGATCAAGGCCGTCGACGTCGACGCGAGCGACACCGCAAAGCCGCTGTTCGACCGGCGCGGCTATGTCGCGCAGCGGCGCAACACGATTTCGTTCGACGACGTCTGGCTCGGCGCCACGCGCATGAGAAAGACGCTTTCGCCGTGAAGAGAGAACGATGACGAGGGAAAGTCCAGGGGACGCGGCCATGGCGCCGGGAGGGGCCGCCGCGCGCGAGCGGCTGACGCTCTACGACACCACGCTGCGTGACGGCGCCCAGACCACGGGGGTCGATTTCTCGCTCGCCGACAAGCGGGCGATCGCCGCCATGCTCGACGAGCTCGGGCTTGACTATGTGGAAGGCGGCTATCCCGGCGCGAACCGCATCGACACCGAATTTTTCGCGCAAAGGCCGCGCCTTCGCGCCGCGCGGTTCGCGGCCTTCGGCATGGTCAAGCGGGCCGGCCGCTCGGTCGAGAACGACCCCGGCCTCGCCGCCCTGTTCGCGGCCGACGCCGACACGATCACCTTTGTCGCCAAGTCCTGGGACTATCATGTGCGCGTCGCGCTCGGCGTGACGCTCGACGAGAATCTCGACGCCGTCCGGCAGTCGGTCGCGGCGGCGCTCGCCCGCGGGCGCGAGGCGATGCTCGACTGCGAGCATTTCTTCGACGGCTACAAGGCCAATCCGGCCTATGCGCTCGCGGTCGTGGAAGCCGCGCTCGAAGCCGGCGCGCGCTGGGCGGTGCTCTGTGACACCAATGGCGGAACCCTGCCGCATGAGGTCGAGCGCATCGTCGGCGAGGTCGCGCGGCGTTTCCCGGGCGAGCGCATCGGCGTCCACGCGCATAACGACACCGAGCAGGCGGTGGCCAATTCGCTCGCCGCCGTGCGCGCCGGGGCGCGGCAGATCCAGGGCGCGCTGAACGGGCTCGGCGAGCGCTGCGGCAACGCCAACCTGACCTCGCTGATCCCGACGCTGCTGCTCAAGCCCGACTACGCCGAGCGCTTCGACGTCTCGGTGCCGCGTGAAAAACTGCCCGGTCTCGTCAAGATCAGCCATACGCTCGACGAGCTGCTGAACCGCGCGCCGAACCGCCACGCGCCCTATGTCGGCGCCTCGGCCTTCGCCACCAAGGCCGGCATCCACGCTTCGGCGCTGGCCAAGGAGCCGCGCACCTATGAGCATGTGCCGCCCGAGCTCGTCGGCAACAAGCGCCGGCTGCTGGTGTCGGACCAGGCCGGCAAGTCCAACGTGCTGGCCGAGCTCGAGCGCATCGGCGTTCACATCGACAAGGAAGACCCGCGCGTCGGCCGCCTGCTCGACGAGGTGAAGCAGAAGGAGGCGCAGGGTTACGCCTATGAGGGCGCGGACGCCTCCTTCGCGCTGCTGGCGCGGCGCGCGCTCGGCGAGGTTCCGACCTATTTCGAGGTGGAGCGCTTCCGCGTCGACGTGGAGCGCCGCCACAATGCGCAGGGCGATCTCGTCACCGTGTCGGAGGCGGTCGTCAAGCTCGTGGTCGACGGCGTGACCATGATCTCGGCGGCCGAAGGAGAAGGCCCGGTCAACGCGCTCGACCTCGCCCTGCGCAAGGACCTTGGGCGCTACCAGAATTTCATCGAGGATCTCGAGCTCGTCGACTACCGCGTGCGCGTGTTCCAGGGCGGCACCGACGCCGTGACGCGCGTGCTGGTCGAGTTCCGCGACGGCTCGGGCGAGACCTGGTCGACGGTCGGCGTTTCGGCCAACATCATCGACGCCTCGTTCCAGGCGCTGACCGACGCGATCAACTACAAGCTGCTCAAGTCGGACGCCTGAGGCGCGCTTACTGCGTGTCGTAATGGAACCAGATGGCCCGCGGGTCGCCGCGCGGCGGCGGCGGGAAGGGCGCGGCGGCGCGCACCGCGGCCATGGCCGCGCGGTCGAGGTCGGGCCGCCCGCTGGCGCGATAGACCGCCGAATGGGTGAGATTGCCGCGCTCGTCCACATAAAACGCGACGATGCCCTCGGCCTTCATCCGCCCGCTGCGCAGGTCGGCCGGAATTTTCATGTGCGGCATGATCAGGCCGAACAGGATCGACAGATAGCTGGTGCGCGCCGTGCCGCCGCCGACGGGCGAGGGCTTGGCCGCCGAGCCGATCTTGTAGTCGGGCGAGGGCGCGAGCGCGGCGAGCTGGTCGGCGACGCTTGGGCGTTTGGCCTGCGTCGGCGGCGCTTTGGTCTGCGCCGGCGCCTTGGCGAGGTCGGCCGGGCGGCGCACCGGCGCGGGCGCGGCCTTGTCGAGCGCCTCGGCGTCGGGCTTGTCCTCGGCGAGCTTCTGCTTCTGCTCCTCGATCTCGGGCGCGATCTCGGCCGCGACCGGCGGCGCCTCGGGCTTTTGCGGCGGCGCCGGCGTCTCGGCGTTCTGCTCGGAGGGGGCCGCCTCCTTGCGCGCCTTCGTCTCCGGGTCCGGCGCGTCGCGCTCGACCGTCTCCTTGTTCTCGAAGCGCGGCGCGTCGACGGCCATGCGCTCGTCGTCCTGCAGCTTCGGCTTGGGCTGCTTTTCGGGCGTGGGCGGCGGGGGCTCGGGCGGCTTCGGCGGTTCGGGCGGGGAAGGCGGCGGCTCGGGCTCGGGCTCGGGCACGATCTCGACCGGAATTTCCTCGACGGCGGCGAGCTGCGTCTCGGGCTCGGGCCGCAGGAGGATCAGCGCCAGGATCAGCCCATGTAGGGCGAGGACCAGCGCGAGCAGCGCAAGAAACCGCGTCCGCGCGAGGCGCGGCGCGGCGTCGGGCTCGACGAGATGATCTTCCGGCCGGGCGCGCAGCGGCGCTTCGGCGTCGCCGGCGAGCGCGTCGCCGGACATCGCGGCGTCCGACTCCTGCGCCGCGGGCGCGGCGTCGCCCGAAGCGGAAAGGGGCCACTCGAAAGAGCCGCCGTCCTCTTGTTTCAGCGTCGTCACCTTCTGGCTCCACGGCCCGCGCCGCGGGCGAAGCCGAACATCCCTCTCTCTACAAGACGAAAATCACGCGGCGCCGCGAAACGCAAGCGTCGGCAAAGACGGGTTCACAGGCGCGGGTCGACCGTCTCCTTGCGCAGGCCGAGCCTGTCCGTGCGCGCCGCCGCCGCCCGGATCATCGGCAGCACGTCGCCGATCTTTTCGGCGACGAGATAGCGCACCTCAAAAGAAGGCTGGATGAAGCGCCGCTCGCGCATGTGGGCGAAGAGGTCGATGAGCGGCCGCCAGAAGCCGTCGACGTCGGCGATGACCACCGGCTTGGTGTGGCGCTCGAGCTGCACCCAGGTGAGCTGCTCGACGAGCTCCTCCAGAGTGCCGACGCCGCCGGGCAGGGCGACGAAAGCGTCGGCGCGCTCGAACATCAGCCGCTTGCGCGTATGCATGTCGGGCACGACGATGGTCTGCGAGACGTCCGCGAACAGCCCCTCCTTGCGGTGGAGAAATTCGGGAATCACCCCGGTCACCACGCCGCCGGCGGCCACCGCGGCGCGCGCGACCGCGCCCATCAGCCCGAGCCCGCCGCCGCCATAGACGAGTTCGAGCCCGTCCTGCGCGATCAGCCGGCCGAGTTCGCCGGCGGCGGCGGCATAGACGGGCTCGACGCCGCGCGCCGAGCCGCAATAGACGCAGACGGAACGGATGCGGGAGGTTTCGGCTTCAGGAGGGGAGAGAGCGTCTTCGACGCGGGGGAAAGCGTCTGTCATGGTCCCTTTCTGTCGATCTGGGCGTTCGCGGGCTTCGCGTCGCGTGAATTTGAGGCCAGGGCGATGCGTTCGTCGAAAAGCGACTTTATATAGGCGGGATCACGCCGCCGCGACGCCGCGGCGTGATCCCGGCTTCCTCACGAAAGGTTTATAACACTTTTGACTTCGCAGCCGCTCGCCGACGCGGCCGCGCCCCGCGTCGGCGGGGCGGGCGGCGCCGGAAACCGCCCTTCGCCCGTTCCGCCCGTTCCGCGCGCGCCGCTCGCGCCGCGCCCGAGGGTCGCCCTCGGCCCGCTCCTGCGCCGGCTCGCGCCCTATGTCTGGCCGGCCGGCCGGCCGGACCTGCGCCGGCGCATCTATGTGTCGATCGCGCTGCTGCTCGCCGCCAAGCTCGCGACCATCGCCGTGCCCTTTTCGTTCAAATGGACGACGGACGCGCTGGTCGATCCGGCGAACGCGCCATTTTACGGCTGGGCCGCGGCGCCCGTCGCGCTCACCCTCCTTTATGGCCTGTTGCGCGTCGCCATGGCGCTGTTCACCCAGGCGCGCGACGCGGTCTTCGCCGACGTCGCGATGAACGCCGTGCGCCGGCTGGCGAGCGACGTGTTCGAACATCTGCACCTTCTGTCGCTGCGGTTTCACCTCGAGCGCAAGACCGGCGGCCTGACCCGCATCCTCGAGCGCGGCCGCAATTCGATCGAGACCATCGTGCGCACGACCATGCTCACGGCGATCCCGACGGCGGTCGAGTTCCTGCTCATCCTGGGCGTGCTGTTCTTCCAGTTCGACCTCGGCTTCGTCGGCGTCGTGGTCGCGATGATCACGGCCTATCTCGCCTTCACCTTCATGGCGACGAACTGGCGCATCTCGATCCGCCGCGCCATGAACGAAAGCGACACCGACGCCAACACCAAGGCCATCGACAGCCTGCTCAATTTCGAGACCGTCAAATATTTCAACGCTGAAGAGCGCGAAAAGCGGCGCTACGACGTGTCCATCGCGCGCTATGAGCGCATGAGCGTCAAGACCTACACCTCGCTCGCGATCCTCAACGCCGGGCAGGCGGCGATCTTCACGGCGGGGCTCGTCGCCGTCATGGTCATGAGCGCGCGGGGCGTCATGGCCGGCGAGAACTCGATCGGCGCCTTCGTGCTCGTCAACGCCATGATGATCCAGCTCTACCAGCCGCTGAGCTATCTCGGCATGGTCTATCGCGAGATCCGCCAGTCGCTGATCGACATCGAGATGATGTTCGACATTCTGGCGCAGAACCCGGAAGTCCGCGACCGGCCGGGCGCGAAGCCGCTCGTCGCCGCCAGGGGAGAGGTGCGCTTCGAGAACGTCGCGTTTCATTATGATCCGCGCCGGCCGATCCTCGAGGGTCTCTCCTTCACCGTCCCGGCCGGAAGCACAACGGCGATCGTCGGCGCGTCCGGCGCCGGCAAGTCGACCATCGCCCGGCTGCTGTTCCGCTTCTACGAGCCGCAGGGCGGCCGCATCCTGATCGACGGACAGGACATCGCCGGGGTCACCCAGACCTCGCTGCGCGCGGCGATCGGCATCGTGCCGCAGGACACGGTGCTGTTCAACGACGCCATCTCGTACAATATCCGCTACGGCCGCGAGGGCGCGACCGACGAGGAGATGCGCGAGGCGGCCCGGCTCGCCCAGATCGACCGCTTCATCGAGGCCGCGCCCGGCGCCTATGACGCCGAGGTCGGCGAGCGCGGGCTGAAGCTTTCGGGCGGCGAGAAGCAGCGCGTGGCGATCGCCCGGACCATCCTGAAGAACCCGCCGATTCTCGTGCTCGACGAGGCCACCTCGGCGCTCGACTCCTTCACCGAGCGCGAAATCCAGCAGGCGCTGGAGCGCGTCGCGAAGGGCCGCACGACGCTCGTCATCGCGCATCGTCTCGCGACCGTGGTCAACGCCGACGAGATCATCGTGCTCGACAGGGGCGCGATCGTCGAGCGTGGCGCCCACGCGGAATTGATCGCGCGGGGCGGCGCCTACGCCGCCATGTGGGGCCGCCAGCACGAAATCGCCGCGGCCGAGGAGACGCTGCGCCGCGCCGCCGCAGAAGAGGGCGACCGGGTCAGCATCAGCATGGAGCCCGACGACGAGCAAGCGGCGCAGGCGCCGCGCGGCCCCGCCGCCGCGTGACGCCGGCCTGGCCCGACTTGCCCGGGCCCGACCGCTCCGGTTTGACTTGCGCCGGTTTGACTTGGGATTTTCGCATCCCCGTGCGAAACCCTGTGGCCCGCGCCCCTGGCGCGGCCGCGCCGTCCCGACGTTCAAGGAAACCATGTCGCTCATCGACACAATGCGCCGCCAGATCGCGCCGATCCATCCCGAGGGCTATGTGTTCGTCGCGGGCTTCGCCGTCGCGACGCTCGTGCTCGGCTCCTTTTTCGCGCCGCTCTTCTGGATCGGCGCCGCCGCCACCGCCTGGTGCGCCTATTTTTTCCGCGACCCCGTCCGCCAGACGCCGCTCGACGACAATCTCCTGATCTCGCCGGCCGACGGCGTGATCTCTTCGGTGGGCTTCTTCGTGCCTCCGCCCGAGCTTGGCCTCGGCGCTGAGCCGCTGCAGCGCGTGTCGGTGTTCATGTCGGTGTTCGACTGCCATGTGAACCGCGCGCCGGTCTCGGGCCGCATCGTCAAGATCGCCTACAAGCCGGGCCTGTTCCTCAGCGCCGACCTCGACAAGGCGAGCGAGGACAATGAGCGCAACGGCGTCGTGATCGAGACGCCGGCGGGGCGCTACGGCGTGGTGCAGATCGCGGGCCTCGTCGCGCGCCGCATCGTCTGCTTCGCGCGGCAGGGCGAGAGCGTGGGCGCCGGCGACCGCATCGGCCTCATCCGCTTCGGCTCGCGCGTCGACGTCTATCTGCCGCGCGCCGGGCGGCCGCTCGTCGCCATCGGCTCGCGCGCGGTGGCGGGCGAGACGCCGCTCGCCGAATTGCGCGCGGGCGAGGGCCGGCGCGCCTTCAAGTCGAGCTAGGGCGTTCAGCCCGGCGCCGCGGCCTCTTGCGGCGGGGCATGCGTTGAAACAATGCTTGGGCGCGCGTTCGCGCCTCACGTCGCCGAACGCGTCCAGGGTCGAGCCCCGACCCTGATCCGCCAAGGGAGCCGGCCATGGTCTCCGTCGTGCAGCGACCCGATCTCGCGTCGCGTCCGTTCAAGCTGAAGAACGGCGCCGTCGCCCTCATCAGACCGGCGCGGCCAGGCGACGCGCCGAAAATCCGCCGCGCCTTCCGCGAACTCGGCGCCGAGACGCGCTACAACCGCTTCCTCGGCTACAAGAACGAGGTGAGCGAGGCCGAGCTGGCCCGCATCGCCAATGTCGACTTTTCGCGCGAATGCGCCTTTCTGGTCACGATCGGCGACGGCGAATCCGAATTCGTCATCGGCGGCGCGAGCTTTTTCGCCCTCGACGACGAGACGCCGCCGCAGCGCGCCGAAGTCGCCTTCACCATCGAGGAGGATTTCCAGGGCCAGGGCCTCGCCACCGAGCTCATGCGCCGGATCGCCGAGTCGGGCAGGGCGGTCGGGTTGCGGCGGTTCGAGGCCGAGGTGCTCGGCACCAACCAGGGCATGCTCTCGGTGTTCAAGCGCAGCGGCCTGCCCATCTCGATGCGCCTCGAGGAAGGGGTGGTCCATGTCGCGCTTGAGCTTTGAGCGGCGCTTCGCGACGGCGGCGCGTTTGTGCGATATAGGCGGGAAAGACCGGCGCCGCCGCGCGGACGCGCGACGCGCGCCAGATTAACGGAGTCCGCATGTCCATTCCGTCCTTCGCGGACTATCTCGTCGAGCGCCGGAGCCTGCTGCGCCGGCTCTCATGGTGGCGCGTCGCCGCCTTTCTGGCCGCGGCGCTCGTCATTCTCGCGCTTGGCGCACGCGTCTTCGGCGGCGAGGCCGCGCATCTGCGCCCGCATATCGCGCGGGTGACGCTGAGCGGGATCATCACCGGGGACCGCGACACGTTGCGGCTGATCTCGCGCGTCGCCGATTCGGACGCGGCCGCGGTGATCGTCTCGATCGACAGCCCGGGCGGCACGACGGCCGGCGCCGAACGCGTCTATGACGCCCTGCGCCGGCTTTCGGCCAAAAAACCGACGGCCGCCGTCGTCGGCTCGCTCGCGGCGTCGGGCGGCTACATTGCGGCGCTCGGAGCCGACCAGATCGTGGCGCTCGGCAATTCGCTGGTCGGCTCGATCGGCGTGCTGGTGCAATATCCCAATGTCACGGGCCTGCTCGACAAGGTCGGGGTCAAGGTCGAGGGCGTCAAATCCTCGCCGCTCAAGGCCGCGCCGAACGGCTACGAGCCGACGAGCCCGGAGGCGAAAGCCGCGCTCGAATCGATCGTCATGGACAGCTACGCCTGGTTCAAGGGGCTCGTGCGCGAGCGCCGCGGCCTCGACGACGCCGGGCTCGCCGCCGTCGACGACGGGCGCGTCTTCACCGGCCGGCAGGGGCTTGGCCTGCATCTCGTCGACCGGCTCGGCGGCGAGCGCGAGGCGGTCGCCTGGCTCGAAAACGAGAAAAAAGTGGCGAAGGGCCTCAAGGTCGAGGACTGGCGCCCGCAACGCGGCTTCAGCGTCATGAGCCTGACGTCCCTGGCGCAGGCCGCGGCGGGGGCGCTCGGCCTTGACGCGATGGCGCCTTTCCTCACGCGCGCGGACGGCCGGATGCTTGACGGTCTTGTCTCGATTTGGCAATTTGGCGACGCGGATTGACGGCCTTCGCGCGCCGTCTTACGTCATTGCGGCGGGGGCCTGATGACGCCGTGAAATCAAACACGACCGCCTGCGGACGGAGCTTGCCGGACCGGCGCCGCCCCTGCTCGGGACGCAGGTCCCAATTCCTGATGATGCCGGTTGGTGGGCGGGGCGAATGATCAAATCCGAGCTCGTGCAGCGTATCGCCGACCGCAATCCGCATCTCTATCTTCGCGACGTCGAAAAGATCGTCAACGCGATCCTCGACGAGATCACCAGCGCGCTCGCGCGTGGCGACCGCGTCGAGCTGCGCGGCTTCGGCGCCTTCTCGGTCAAGCACCGAGACGCCCGCATCGGCCGCAACCCGCGCACCGGCGCCCATGTCGAAGTGGACGAAAAGGTCGTCCCCTTCTTCAAGACCGGCAAGGAAATGCGCGAGCGGCTCAACAACGGCGCCGCGGACTGATTTCGCCCGCCGCGCGATCCGGGACGGCGCCGACCCGTTCCACAGCGCCGCCCGGCGCGAGACAACCAGGCGCGAGACAACCAGGCGCGAGACAACCAGGCGCGAGACAACCAGGCGCGAGACAATCAGGAATGACGGCGATGGCGCGCTTTCTCAAATGGCTGATTCTCCTGCCCGTCGCCGCCGTGATTCTGGCGCTCGCCGTGGCCAACCGCCACATGGCGACGATCTACCTCGACCCATTCCCCAACGGCGGGCCGAACGGGCCGCAGGTTTCGGCGCCCTTCTATCTGCTGATGCTCGGGACGCTGATGGTCGGCGTTCTCATCGGCGGCGTCGCGACCTGGATGGGGCAGGGGCGCAGTCGGCGCGCCGCGCGCCAGGCCCGCGCCGAGCTGCGCCGCACCCGGGCCGAGCTCGTCCAGCTCGAACCGCAGACGCCCTCGCTCGTCCCGGCGCTCGAGCGCCGCAAGTAGCGCCGCAGGCGGCGCCGGGCCACGGCCGGACGCGCCTCGATCGGACGCCGGAGCCGGCATGACGCGTTCTCCCATCGTCAAGATCTGCGGCGTGACGACGCCGGAGGCGGTCGACGCCGCGCTTTCCGCCGGCGCCGACATGCTGGGCTTCGTCATTTTCGAGAAAAGCCCCCGCCATCTTTCGCTCGACGTCGCAAGTCGGCTCGCCGCCCGCGTCGGCTTGCGCGCCGCGCGCGTGCTCCTGACCGTCGACGCCCCGGACGACCTCATCGCCGCGGCGACCCGCGCCGTCGAGGCCGACTTTCTCCAGCTGCACGGACATGAGCCGCCCGAACGCGTCGCGGCGCTCAGGGCCGCTTTTGACGTGAAGATCATCAAGGCGCTGCCCGTCGCCTCGCCGGCCGACCTCGCCGCCGCCGCCCCCTATGAGCAGATCGCGGACATGCTGCTGTTCGACGCCAAGGCGCCGCCGGGCGCGGCGCTGCCGGGCGGCAATGGGGCGTCCTTCGACTGGCGGATTCTTCAGGGCCTTGCGACCGCGCGGCCCTGGCTCGTCGCGGGCGGCCTCGACGCCGCCAATGTCGCGGAGGCGCTGCGCGTTTCGGGCGCGCCGGGCGTCGACGTTTCGTCGGGCGTCGAGCGCGCGCCGGGCGTCAAGGACGAAGCCATGATCGCGGCCTTTCTGCGCGCCGCGCGCGGGCTCGACGCGCCGGCGCGGGTTTCGCTCGCGCGCGGGACCGGCTAAAGCAGGCCTTCACAAGGCGCCCGCCCGCGGCGCGACAGCGATGAGCCGCAGGCGCGGCCTCGGCGAGAAAGGCGCGTGCCATGACGATTGCGGCTCCGAACTCCTTCCGCTCCGGCCCCGACGAACGCGGCCATTTCGGCATTTTCGGCGGGCGTTTCGTCGCCGAGACCCTGATGCCGCTGATTCTCGACCTTGAGCGCGAATATCAGGCGGCGAGGGTCGATCCTTCGTTCAGGGCCGAGCTCGACGGGCTCCTGAAACATTATGTCGGGCGCCCGAGCGCGCTCTATTTCGCCGAGCGCATGACCGCGCATTTCCGTGAGAAGGCCGCGGCCGCCGGACATGACGGCGGCGCGAAAATCTATTTCAAGCGCGAGGACCTGAACCATACCGGCGCGCACAAGATCAACAATGTGCTCGGCCAGATCCTGCTCGCACGGCGCATGGGCAAGACCCGCATCATCGCCGAGACGGGCGCCGGCCAGCATGGCGTCGCCACCGCCACCGCCTGCGCCCGCTTCGGCCTCAAATGCGTGGTCTACATGGGCGCGGTCGACGTCGAGCGGCAGAAGCCCAACGTGTTTCGCATGAAGCTGCTCGGCGCCGAGGTCGTGCCGGTGCAGGCCGGGGCCAAGACCCTCAAGGACGCGATGAACGAGGCGCTGCGCGACTGGGTGACCAATGTCGCCGACACCTTCTATTGCATCGGCACGGCGGCGGGGCCGCATCCCTATCCGGCCATGGTGCGCGACTTCCAGTGCGTCATCGGCGACGAGACGCGCGCGCAGATGCAGGAGGCCGAAGGGCGGCTGCCGGATTCGCTTTTCGCCTGCATCGGCGGCGGCTCCAACGCCATCGGCCTGTTTCACCCCTTCCTTGACGATCCTTCGGTCGAGATTTTTGGCGTCGAGGCGGCCGGCTTCGGCCTGCATGACAAGCACGCCGCCTCGCTCGCCGGCGGGCGGCCCGGCGTGCTGCATGGCAACCGCACCTATCTCCTCATGGACAGGGACGGGCAGATCGAGGAAGGCCATTCGATCTCGGCCGGGCTCGACTATCCGGGCATCGGGCCGGAGCACAGCTGGCTCAAGGAGACGGGCCGCGTGACCTATCTTTCGGCGACCGACGCCGAGGCGCTCGACGCCTTCAGGCTGTGCTGCGAGCTCGAAGGGATCATCCCGGCGCTCGAGCCGGCCCACGCGCTGGCCAAGATCGCCGAAATCGCGCCGACGAAGCCGCAGGACCATCTGACCGTGGTCAATATTTCCGGCCGCGGCGACAAGGACATCTTCACCGTCGCCGACCGTTTCGGCGGGATGTGAGGGAAAGCGCCTCGCCGCCGGCGAGGCGCCAGGCCTTTACTTGGTCGGGAACAGCAGGGCGAGCTGGAAACGCACCTGCCATTGCGCGCCGAAATCCGGCCGCACGACATTATAGAACGCCTGAAACTGGGCGTTCATCGGCGGCAGACCGTCGCCAAGCCGGAAGATCTTGCCGAAGCCGCCGCCGACCGGCACGGTCCATTGTCCGCCCGTGCCGACCCAGTTCGCGGTGATGATCGGGCTTGAGGTCAGGTACTAGCCCTCCGGAAAATTGTAATTGATGAAATATTGCGCCGTCATCATGCTGACGCTGGAGCGGTCCCCGGGGCCGGCGAACGACCAGAGATTGTTGACGACCGCGCCGACGACCCACGGCCCCTTGATGAACAGGCCGACCGCGGAGGGGCCGGCCTCCCACTTGCCCGTGCCCAGCACGTCCGCCCCGGCGGTCGGAAACGAGAAGGACGGGCCGACGCCCCAGATGAATTCGCCGGGCTTCGCCGGCGACAGGAACAGCGTCGGGTTGACGTCGCCGAGGCCGAAGGCCGGCCCCTCGGTCGGCGAGGTCCGCACCTGCGAGACGATCGGCAGAATCGTGCGGGTGATGAGGTTCCAGTCCTCGCTGAGCTTGATCGGGATCACCGGCTCGACGTTGAGCACGTTTCCGGTCTCGCCGTAAGGCCCCTGCAGCATGTTCGTGTTGTTCTGGAACGGCACGCTGATCATGTCGGCGACCGGGTTTTGCGCCTTGCGCGCGAGATCCTCGGTCGCCGCCCCGGAGCTTTGCGCCGAGGCGGCCGCCACGCCCGCGAAAAGGGCGGCGACGGCGAGGGGCAGGGCGAGCGGCCTTGCGCGCCAAAAGGGTCGGGTCGGGAAAATTTTCGGGCGCATCGGCGGGCCTTTGGGGGTGGCGTTTCGCCCGACCGTACCCGTTGCGTCACGCTTCGCCAGACGCCGCGGACCTGCTTTCAGACAAGGCGCGCCAAAGCGTCGCGAAAAGCCGCCGACGATGCGCGCGCGCAACACAGTCGAACGGCGAGCCTTCGCGCGTCAGGCCTTTGCGGTCTGCGCCGGAGCGCAGGCGCGGCCCTGTCCCAGCGCCTCGAACAGGGCGTCGTCTTCGCCGGCCTCGACGTTCGGCGTCGTCAGCAGGGCCTCGCCGTAAAAGAGCGAATTCGCCCCCGCGATCATGCACAGCACCTGCGCCTCGCGCGAAAGGGTCGAGCGGCCGGCCGAAAGGCGCACGCGCGAGGCCGGCAGCACGATCCGGGTCGTCGCGATCATGCGCACGAAATCGAGCGGATCGACGCGCTCGCGGTCGCCGAGCGGCGTGCCGGGGACCGGCGTCAGGGCGTTGATCGGCACGCTTTCCGGGTGGGGGTCAAAGCCCGCCAGAGTCGCCAGCATGGCGGCGCGGTCGGCGACGCTCTCGCCCATGCCGATGATGCCGCCGCAGCACATTTCGAGCCCCGCGCCCCGCACCGCCTTCAGCGTGTCGAGCCGGTCGTCATAGGTGCGGGTCGAGATGATCCTGTCGTAATAGTCGGGGCCGGTGTCGAGGTTGTGGTTATAGGCGGTCAGCCCCGCCTCCTTGAGCCGCCCGGCCTGCGCGGCGTCGAGCATGCCGAGGGTGACGCAGGCCTCCATGCCGAGCGCGCGCACGCCGCGCACCATTTCGAGCACGGCGTCGAACTCGCGCCCGTCGCGCACGCTACGCCAGGCCGCGCCCATGCAGAACCGGTCGGCGCCGGCCTCGCGCGCCTTGGCGGCGATGGTCAGCACCTCCTGCGGCGACATCATGTGGATGCGGTCGAGCTTGACCTCCTTGTGATGCGCCGACTGCGGGCAATAGCCGCAATCTTCCGGGCAGCCGCCGGTCTTGATCGAGAGCAGGCTCGCCTTCTGCACGTCGTTGACGTCGTGGAATTCGCGATGCACGGCGTTGGCGCGCGAGACGAGCTCGAGCAGCGGCGTCTCATAGACCTCGACGATTTCCGCCACGCTCCAGTCATGCCGGGTGAAGAAGTCTGCGCCTTGTCGTGTCATGCCGAAATTTCGCTCCGCCGATCGGGCGGCGCGGGGTGAAGAACAATCGGCGCGGCCCGTTTTGACGCTATAAGAAGCGCGGCCGGGCTTCAAGCCGCGCCGCGCGGCCGCCGCGCCCTTGCGCATGGCGCGCGGCTCCGCATGTTAAGGGCGGCGCCCGAAAGGGAGCGCCGACGCGCCAAAGGGACGTTCATGCGCCTTCTCATTGCGGTGTTTCTTCCGCCGCTCCTGTTTTTCACCATCGGCCGGCCGTTCGCCGGACTCCTCTGCCTGATTTTGCAGATCACGCTGGTCGGCTGGATTCCGGCGGCGCTGTGGGCGGTCTACGCGCTGAGCCAGTACCGCACCGACGAAAAGATCCGCGCCCTGCGCGACGGCCGCTGACGCCGCGCGAGGTCCGCCCGTCATGCTCGACGCCGCCTTCGCCGCCGCCGCCCAGATCTTTTCACGGCCGTTTCGCGCGGTTTTCTGGAAGACGATCCTGCTCACGCTCGGCCTGCTCGCGCTTTTGTGGGCGGCGCTCGAGCGGCTGATCGTCTCGGTCCAGCTGCCCTACGCCTGGCTCGAGACGCTCGTCTCCGTCGCCGGCGGGCTCGGCCTTCTGGTCGGAGCGGCCTTTCTGGTCACGCCGATCTCTTTCGCGGTGGCCGGATTCTTCTTTGACGATCTCGCCCGGCACGTCGAAGAGGGGCTCGAACCGCGGCTTGTCGGCCGCGTGCTGCCGTTCGGGCCGGCGCTGAAGGTCGCGATCGAGTTCGGCCTTGTCTCTCTCCTCGTCAACGCGCTTGCGCTGCTGCTTCTGCTCGCGCCCGGCGTCAACGCCGTCGCCTTTCTGGGGGCGAACGCCTATCTGTTCGGGCGCGGCTATTTCGAGCTCGCCGCGCTGCGCCATCTGCCGCAGGCCGAAGTCAACCGGCTGCGGCGCGCGAACGGGACGTATCTGTTTCTGGCGGGCCTCGTCATCGCCGGCCTTGCCGCCCTGCCGATTCTCAACCTGCTGACCCCGCTGTTCGCCGCAGCCTTCATGACGCGGATCGCGGCGGGGCTCATGCGCGGGGCGCTCGCGGCGCCGCGCGAAGGATAGGCTCAGGCCATGCGGCGGTCGGCGTACTGGCCGGTCGGGCGATAGCGGCCGATATAGGCCGGCGCGATCGCCTCGAAGGAATCCGGCATGATCCCGAGCCCTTCGAGCGTGCGGCCCTCGGCTTTCGCCTCCTTCGAGACCACATTGTCGCTCTTCAAAAGCTCGACCTGATCCTTGGTCAGCGCCAGCATCTCGGGCATCAGGCCGAGCGTCGCGGCGCGCAAGATCTCCGTCAGGCCGCCGACCGTCTTCGCCTGGTCGAAGCTGAGCTTGACGAGCGGGCGCTTGTGCTGGGTCGTGCGCAGCACGAATTCGAGGATGCGCCGCATGGTCGCGACCTCCGGCCCGCCGAGCTCATAGGTCGTCGCGGCCTTCGCCCCGCCGTTGAGCCCCATCGCCGCCGCCGCCGCGACGTCGCCGACGAACACGGGCTGAAGCTTCGTCCCGCCGCCGCCGACGAGCGGCAGGAACGGCAGAAAACGCGACATGGCGGCGAAGCGGTTGAAGAACTGGTCCTCGGGGCCGAACACCACGGAGGGGCGCAGGATCACGGCCTCGGGGAAGGCGGCGCGCACGCGCGCTTCGCCCTCGGCCTTGGTGCGGGCGTAGACGGAGCCCGACGCCTTGTCGGCGCCGAGCGCCGAAAACTGCAGGAAGCGCTGGGCGCCGGCGGCCTTCGCGGCTTTGGCGACGGTCTCGGCGCCCTCCGCATGCACGGCTTCGAAGCTCTGCTCGCCGCCCGGACTGAGAATTCCGACGAGATTGACCACGGCGTCGGCGTCGCGCAGCGCTTCGGCGACCGACTCCGGATAGCGCAGATTGGCCTGCACCGCATGGATCTGCCCGACCTTGCCGATCGGCTGAAGATGGAAGGCGAGGTCGGGGCGGCGCGAGGCGACCTTGACGCGCCAGCCGTCCTTGACCAGCGCGCGCACCACATGCCGGCCGATGAAGCCCGAGCCGCCGAAAACGACAGCCAGCCGATTCGTCTTCACCAAAGCGTCCGCCATGTCCTACGCCTCCGCGTCTCGTCCCGCGCCGTTTTAGGCGGGCGCACGACGCCTGTACAGAGGCGACGCGCCAAAGGGGCGCGCGGGATGAACGAACGCGGGCGGCGGCCGGCCGAAGACGTGCTGACCTCGAAGGAGGGCGGCGAGGCTGGCGGCGAGACTGGCGGCGAGACTGGCGGCGAGACTGGCGGCGAGACTGGCGGATTGACAAAGCCCCATGCGGCTGCGTATCAGAGCGCCCGGGCCCTGGTGGCGGAATTGGTAGACGCGCTGGTTTCAGGTACCAGTGGTGAAAGCCGTGGAGGTTCGAGTCCTCTCCAGGGCACCAAATCCCCGTTTGCCGATATTCGGCGGCGTGGACAAAGTGTCAGATTTCATTGGATTTCCTGCCCAATCGATTGGAGCCGGTCGTGTCCTGCGCCGACCGCCGGCCCGGTCTGGGGGCCTTTTTGGGGCCCCGGATCTGATCCGGCGCGTCTCGACGGCGCTCACGGACATCGCCGTCCGCAGCGCAAAGCCACGCGAGCGCGACTGCAAGCTTGCTGACGGCGGCCTGTATCTTTTAATGACGCGCCCCGGCGGTCGCCTCTGGCGGATCAAAAATCGGGCCGATGGCGTCGAACGCAAATTGCCGTTCGGCGAATATCCGGACATCACCTTGGCGGAAGCGTGCGCGGCCTCGCCCCCGCTCGGGCCGAATGCAGTGACGTCGCCCGATGCGTCCGACTTTGCGTGGATTTTTGCAGCCGCGCCGCTGCACGCCTATGCGCCCGATGCTCCTCGGCCCCGGAGGGACGACGGAACGCGCGACCTCGCATTCGCCGACTGATTCAGGCCCATGGAAGGCGCAAGGAAGGCCGGGCGGGAGATGGCCAGGAGAGGGAAGGAGGAAGGCGCGTCACGACCCCTGCAATGGTCTTCATGGCGCGGTGGACGCCTTGCGCCCAGCGCCCCTGAACGAAGCGCCTGAAGCCCGACCCGGTCCGCCAGAGAGGCTGCGGGTTGCGCTTCCGCCCTGCCTGTCAGCCATCATAGGTGATTGATATTCGGACGCTTCTCGGCCTGTCGAGAGGCTGGCTGGGGGACCTGGATTCGAACCAAGATTAACGGAGTCAGAGTCCGCTGTTCTACCGTTGAACTATCCCCCACCGGGCGCTCTGGCCGGCGGCTTGATGCGGCGGGCCGAAGCGAAGCCGTCATCTAGTCGGTCGGCTTCGACCTGTCAATGCCGCGCTCCGCTTCGCTTCGACGGCAGGGACCTCGGCGGTCACGCGACAGGCGCGCCGTTCAGGGAGTTGGCCGGATCCCAGGCGTAGCGGAGCGTCTCGATCCTCATGTCGAGCGCGTCGACGAGCACGAGCCGGCCGACGAGGTTTTGGCCGAAGCCGACGATCTCGCGCATGACTTCGAGCGCCATCATCGAGCCGAGCATGCCGGGCAGGGCGCCGAGCACGCCGGCCTCGGAGCAGGCGGGGGCGAAGTCTTCGGGCGGCGGCTCCGGAAACAGGCAGCGATAGGTCGGGTTGGGCCGGCCGTCCGCCCCGCGTTCATAGGGGCGCAGCACGGTCAGCGAGCCGTCGAAGGCGCCGACGGCCGCGGTCACAAGCGGCCGGCGTTCGTGAAAACAGGCGTCCGAGACGAGATAGCGGGTGGCGAAATTGTCCGATCCGTCAGCGACGACGTCATGGGACGCGACAAGCGCGCGCACGTTCTGCGCGTCGAGCCTGGCCTGAAAGCGCGTCACCCGCACATGCGGGTTGAGCCGCGCGATCGCTTCGGCCGCCGCGTCGACTTTCGGCCGCCCGAGATCGGCCGTGCCGAACAGCACCTGCCGTTGCAGATTGGACAGCGAGACGACGTCGTCGTCGACGACGCCGATCTCGCCGACGCCGGCCGCCGCGAGATAGTGCAGGAGCGGCGCGCCAAGGCCGCCCGCGCCGATGACGAGCACGCGCGCCGCGCGCAGCCTGCGCTGGCCGGGGCCGCCGACGCCGCGCAGCACGATATGTCTTGCGTAGCGCTCGACCTCTTCAGACGAAAGCGCCGGGGCGTCGGAGTCGCCGCTCACTCGTCCTCGCCGAAGCGGTCGGCGACGAGAGCCTCTATGGCGTCGAGCGCCTCCCTGGCCTCGCGCCCGGACGCGACGACGGTGATCTTCATGCCGAGCGCCGCGCCGAGCGTCAAAATCCCCATGATCGACGTCCCGCCGACCATATCGCCGCAGCGTCCGACCAGAATCTCGGCGTCGAAGCGTTCGACGCAGCGCACGAATTTGGCGGTCGCGCGGGCGTGCAGCCCCTTGCGGTTGACGATCGCAAGCTCACGCGCCAGAGCGCCCTCGGGCGGCGTATAGGGCGGGGCGTCGCCGCAGCCGCAGGGATCTTCGTCGTCGAAGGCGCCGGATTCGCTCATTTTCCGCTCAACACCCGGCTCGCGACATAAATATATTTGCGGCCGGCGTCCTGCGCCTGAATCACCGCCTGCTCGAGGCTCGAAGCGTCGCGCACCGAGGCGAGCTTGATCAGCATCGGCAGGTTCACGCCGGCGACCACCTCGACATGCGCGCCGTTCATGACCGAAATGGCGAGATTGGACGGCGTGCCGCCGAACATGTCGGTGAGGACGACGACGCCGAAGCCGCTGTCGACCTGCTCGACCGCCTCGATGATGTCCTGGCGGCGCTGTTCGATGTCGTCGTCGGGGCCGATGGAGATCGCCGCGATCTGCTTCTGGGGCCCGACGACATGCTCCAGCGCCGCCCGGAAGGCGGTGGCGAGATGGCCGTGGGTGACGAGGACCATGCCGATCACCGCGGCGCTCCCGTGGCGCGCGCGGCTCGCCGGGTCGCGACGCCTTGCGGAAACATGCCGCTTTCGGAAAAAACGATGCTCAAGGAAGAGTCCACGCGCTGTTTGCTCGCTCTGGCGCGGACGCGCGCCGCATCCGGCCAAGGCTTCGAAGCGACAGTTCCAGAAAGTTTGAACTGATGTCAAGCCTCTGAATTACAAGCTATTTCCTCATCGCCGCGCAGCGTCTGAGCCTTCTGCGAAGCGTGTTCACACCAGCGTAGGCGGTTCATTTTGTGCGTCGCGGCCGACTTGGCAAGCAAAATGACGCGCCCTTTTTGCGAATTCGCGATTTTGTCGGCGTCCCTGTCAAAAATGGCGCACATCCGGCCAGCGCCGCCGTTCCAGTATGGCGAGCGCCAGATCGCTGACGCAGGCGCCGGCGGGCAGGCGCAGCGCCGGCAGAACGACGCCCTCGAGCGCGCGCCGGGGCAGGCCGGCGAAGCTCCAGCCGTCATGGTCGAGGCCCGAATCGTCCGGCCCCTCCGGCAGGCGCTCGACGTCGGCCCAGGGCGCGAGGTCGATCAGGAGACGCACGGCGGCCTCGGACGCGTAGGGCTTTTCGAGCACGCCGATCCCGCGCCGTTCGATCTTGCCGGCGATCGCCGGATGCCCCCGCGCGACGAGGCGGCCGTCCTCGACGGCGAGCCGCACCCTGTCGTCGCCGACGAGCGCGCAGGAGAGGCCGCGCCCCTGCGCCGTCGCCATGAGCGCGAGCGCGAGCGCGCTCTTGCCCGCGCCGGAGGCGCCGCGGATGAGCAGGCCCGCGTCGCCGATGAGGATCGCCGTCGCATGGATCTCGATCGCGCGGCGTCCGGCCATGGCGGCGTCGCGCGTTCAGGCGCGCGGCAGGAACACGACGAGCCGCGCGCCGAGCACGGGCGGCTCCTCGTCTTCGTCGGTCGGCGGGCCGAGGCGGTTCATGGCCGAGATGCGCCCGCCATGGGCTTCGACGATCTGACGCGAGATGGACAGGCCAAGGCCGGAGTTCTGGCCAAATCCCTGGCACGGCCGGTCGGTGTAGAAACGCTCGAAGATGCGCTCGAAGGCGTCGGCCGGGACGCCGGGGCCGTCGTCGTCGACGGTGATCTCGAAGCCGTCGCGCCACTGGCCGTCGTCCGCGCAATCCTCGGCCGGGCGAAGATGCACGCGCACCCAGCCGCCCGGGCAGGAAAAGGAGCGGGCGTTGTCGATCAGATTGTTGAACACCTGCCCGAGGCGCGAATCATGGCCGAGCACGCAAAACGAGCTCTTGCCGCGGTCATGGTGGCGCCCGCGCGCCACCGTGAAGCTGACATGCACGTCGTTCCCGTTCTTGACCTGGCTGGCGACGTCGATGACCGTTTTCAGCACCCGTTCGAGATCGACCGATTCCATGTCGGCCCGGGCGAGCTCCGCGTCGAGCCGCGAGGCGTCCGAGATGTCGCTGATGAGCCGGTCGAGGCGCTTGACGTCGTGCTGGATCACTTCGAGCAGGCGTTCGCGCGATTCGGGCTTCTTGACGTTGGGCAGGGTTTCGACCGCGCTGCGCAGCGAGGTGAGCGGGTTCTTGAGCTCATGGGCGACGTCGGCGGCGAAGCTCTCGATCGCGGCGATGCGGCTGTAGAGCGCGCCAGTCATGTCGCGCAGGGCGCGCGACAGATGGCCGATTTCGTCGGCGCGGCTCGTCAGGTCCGGGATTTCGCTGCGCAGCTTGGTGCGCCGCCGCACGCGCTCGGCGGCCTCGGCGAGCTTGCGGATCGGCTCGGCGATGGTGCCGGCGATGAACATCGACAGGGCGAACATGATGACGGCCGACACCAGGAACACGCGGGTGATCGCCCAGCGTTCGGAGGCGATGATGGCGTCGATGTCGCCGCCCATGGTCGACAGCAGCACCGCCCCGCGCACCGTGTGGAAACGCTGGATCGGCGCGGCGACCGAGACGATGGTCTCGCCCTTGTCGTTGATCCGCGCGACCGCCTGGGCGCTGCCCGCGAGCGCCCGCGTCACCTCCGGATAGACGTTGCCGTTGTCGAGCGCGTTCTCTTCATAGGGCGGCAGGCCGGTGCGCCAGATGAGGTTCTTCATTCTGGCCCAGAGGCGTTCGGCGAGGGAGGCGCTTTCGCCGAGCGTCGGCGCCGGGAGGTCGAAACGCAGAATGTTGGCGCGGCTCGTCAGCGAGCGCGAATCGAGCAGCAGATAGCCGTCGCGGTCATAGATGCGCGCCCGCGTGCGCGTCGGCGAGACGAGGCGGCGCAGCACGGGGCCGACGCGCTCCGGGTTGATCGAGAACTCGAAGGGCGCCGTGTCGTCGGACAGGCGGTAGCTCTCGCCGGGCGCGAGCTGGAGCAGCTTTTCGGGGTCGATGGCGATGGCGTCGGTGTCGGCGGTGGCTGAGGCCGCGATCGACGCGGCGATGATCTCGGCCTGGGTCTGAAGGCTCTGGATGCGCGCGTCGATCAGCCCCTCGCGGAACTGGTTGAGATAGAGAAAGCCGACGAGCAGCGCGAGCAGCCCGCCGAGATTGAGCACGACGATGCGGCGCGTGAGCGAGGACGAAAAACGCGAGATGAAGGCGCGCAGGACGCCGCGCAGGCGCGCCGAGAAGCTGCGCCGCATGCGCTTGGCGCGCCGCGCCGCGACTTCCTTGCGGTCGAACTCGACGTCCTGACGCAGATCCAGCGTCATGGCTTCCGCTCTCCGTCCGGCCGGATCTTATTCCTTGAAGCGGTAGCCGACGCCATAAAGGGTCTCGATCATTTCGAATTCGTCGTCGACCGCCTTGAATTTCTTGCGCAACCTTTTGATATGGCTGTCTATCGTGCGGTCGTCGACATAGACTTGGTCGTCATAGGCGGCGTCCATCAGGGCGTTGCGGCTTTTCACGACGCCGGGACGCGTGGCGAGCGCCTGAAGGATCAGGAACTCGGTGACGGTGAGCGTGACGGGGTCGTCCTTCCAGGTGCAGGCGTGGCGCTCCGGATCCATCTTGAGCAGGCCGCGCTCCAGAATCTTCGCGTCCGCCTCCTTCTGGGCGGTGACGTCCTTGGGATTGGCGCGCCGCAAAATCGCCTTCACCCGCTCGACGAGCAGGCGCTGCGAGAAGGGCTTCCGGATGAAGTCGTCGGCGCCCATCTTGAGGCCGAACAATTCGTCGATCTCTTCGTCCTTGGAGGTCAGGAAGATCACGGGAAGATCGGACTTCTGACGCAGGCGACGCAACAGCTCCATGCCGTCCATGCGCGGCATCTTGATGTCGAAGATGGCGAGGTCGGGCGGATCGCTGCGCAGGCCGTCGAGGGCGGTCGAGCCGTCGGTGTAGGTCTGCACCCTGTAACCTTCGCCTTCGAGGGCGATCGAGACGGAGGTCAGGATGTTGCGGTCGTCGTCGACCAGCGCGATCATGGGCATCTGGGTTTTACCTTCGGAAGCGGGCGCGCGGCGCGCAAGGCGCGGGGGACGCCGGGAGCGGCGCGCCGCGCAAGGAGAGTCTGGCTTTGAAGCGAGGCGTCATCTCTGGGTCCCGAAGCCCCGCCCGAGGCGGCGAAGCGGAAGAACAAGGGCGCGAAACGATCTCTTGCGGCACGGCGACGACGCGAAGGGGCCGAAGCCTGGCTACAAGACGGGCGAAGGGCCAAGGATGAAAGACTGAGCCCAGAAGTCGAAACGGCTGACGAAAAAGATCACGCCCGGTCGTCATCCGGCGAGGCTGTCCTTTATCAAGCCTGCCCTGAATGAAGTCGTCTCCAGTCAAGAACAAGCCTGCTCCGGTCAGGATCGGACGGGAGCTGAGGCGCGCCGCCATTGCGCCGCCATTGAACCGCCATTGCGCCGCCACTGAACCGCCATTGCGCCGGCTTCGCGCAGGCGCGCCCGGCGGCGTCGGACGGCGATCCTGATCTGTTATATCAGGAAAATTCGGAGGCCAAAATATGGCCGGCGCGCGCCAGGCCCCAAACGCCCGTTCCGCGCGCATCCGCGGCGCGCCCGCGACCGTGCTAAAATGGCCGGCCGCTCGCCAGAACAAGGACGTGTCATGCCTCCTGACCGCATCGACGCCTTCATCAGCCTGCGCGGCGACGGACGCCTTCTCGTCGGGCGCGACCGCATCGCGCTGCTTGAGGCGGTGATCGAATATGGCAGCATGAGCCGAGCCGCGAAGGAAGTCGGCTTCAGCTACAAGGCGGCCTGGGACGCGGTTCAGGCGATCAACAATCTGCTGCCGCGCCCGGCCTTCGTCACCCGCGGCGGCGGACGCAGGGGCGGGGCGGCCGAGGTCACGGAGGAGGGGCGCCGGCTGATCGCCGCCTTCCGCCGGCTCGAGGAGAAGCTCGGGCGCATTTCGAGCGCCATCGCCGCCGAGGGCTTCGAGGGGGCGGACGAACTCGCGTTCTGGGGCCTCGCGGTCAAGGTCAGCGCGCGCAACCTGTTCCAGTGTCATGTGGTCAAGGTCGAGGCGGACGCGGTCGACGCGCTGGCGACGCTGACCGTCTCCGGCCGCAACGACATGCGCGCGCTGGTCACGCGGCGCGCGGCCGAGGATCTCGGGCTCGAGCCCGGACGCAGCGCGGTGGCGCTGGTGAAGTCGAGCCTCGTCGCGCTCATGCCGCCGGGCGAGACGCTCGACCTGTCCACACGCAACCGGCTCGCCGGGGTGACGCTCGCCCGCGTCGACGGCGTGGCGCGAAGCGAGATCGAGCTTGACCTTGGCGACGGCAAGACGCTTGTCGCGGTGATCCCCAAGACCGCCGCCGACGACCTCGGCGTGCGGCCGGGCGAGAAATTCGACGCCGTGTTTCGCGCGAGCGACGTCATTCTCGCCACCGACTGAGGCCGACGCCGGCGCGCTGCGGCGTTCAGGGCTTGCGCCATACGCTCGCGAGCCAGGGCTGTCGCTCGCGCGGCAGGCCGTCCGGCCGATAATAATGCCGAATCTCCTGAAATCCCGCCGTCTCGCCGAAGCCGCGCCAGCTTTCGAGGCTGTGATAGACGCCGTAGCGCGCCCGGCTCCAACCCTCCTCGTCGCGGCCGCGCGGGATCGACGAAAACAGCACGCCGCGGGGCTTCAGCGCCGCCGCGAGCTCGCCGAGCACGCGCGGCAGCTCCTGGCGCGGCACATGGAACAGCGTGGCGTTGGCGAAAATCCCGTCGAACGTCTCCGCCGGCAGGTCGAGCTTCAGAAAATCCTGCGTCCATGCCTCGCAGCCGCTGTGAGCGCGGGCCATGGCCGAAAAATTCGGCGATCCGTCGAGCCCGATCGCCCGATGGCCGAGTTCGGCGAACGTCTTCAGGTCGCGCCCCGGCCCGCAGCCGAAATCGAGCAGGGTAAAGGGCGGCTCGGCTTCGATCGCCCCGAGGAGAGCGGCAATGTTCTGCGACACGTCATGATCGCGCGTGCCCTCCCAGAAGCTTCGCGCCGAATCGTCATAATTTCTGACGGTCTCACGCGTGAGCTGGTCGAGCTCCTCCGGGCGGAGAGGGTTGAGCGGCGACGTCATGTGGCTGGCCGACTGTCCGATTTCGTCACGAGCCTAGCAGGTTTCCGTCCAGCCGTCGCGCCGCGCCGCATATATATATCTTGCTTATATGGAACAGGACGAGCCAAGGACAAAGACGGAGATACGTAGTTTTACGTAGAGGATTTTGAATTAGAAGCGGTTGAAGTTTGTTCCTTGTCAATGCGCGGCGCCGTCTGGCGCGAGAAAAGCAGACGTCAGGCGCACGGCGCGCGTCTCAAACCTCGGCCGCGCCCGCCTCCGCCGTCCGCGCGGATGATCCATATGTCAACGCGCCGGCGGGCCTCGCTTCTAGCCTTTGGAGATTGTGATGACTCTGGATGTCGATACGGGAGTTCTTGAAGTTGAAGCCGCGGTGGTCGAAGCCCCGGCCGCCCCGACGCTCGCCGATCTTGGCGACGTGCTCGTCAACGTCCGCTTCTTCCCCGACGGCAAGGTCAACACCATCGACAATTGCCCACGCAATCTGGACAAGCAGGCGTGGTTTTACGCCCTGTGCCGCCTTGAGCCCTTCCGCTTCCACACGCTCGCCGGCGGCCGCGGCCATTATCGTATTCCCTTCGCGCGCTTCCAGCAGATTCTCGCCGAGGTTTCCGCCTGACGTCGCGGCGTCAGACCTTTCGCTCCCGTGTCTTTTGGGCGTCGGCGTTTCGCCGGCGCCCATTTTGTTTATCGCTCCGCTTCGCCGGCGCCTGCGCGTTCGGCGTCTTGGCGTTCGGCGTCTTGGCGTCCGGCCGTTCGCCCCCTTTCAGCAGCGCTTCGAGCGTCTCGATCGAATCGGCCTCGCGCGCAGGCTTGTCCCACCTTATGCGCGCGACGCGCGGAAAACGCATCGCGACCCCGGATTTGTGCCGCGTCGAGCGGTTCAGCCCTTCAAAGGCGATTTCGAGCACGAGCCCCTGCGCCTCGCCATGGGCGACCTCGCGCACCGGGCCGAAGCGATTCGAGGTGTTGTTGCGGACATGGCGGTCAAGGTCGCGCAATTCCGCGTCGGTGAAGCCGAAATAGGCCTTGCCCACCGGCGTCAGGCGGCGGTCCGCCCCGTCTTTCGTCCAGACCCCGAAAGTGAAGTCCGAATAAAACGACGAGCGCTTGCCATGGCCGCGCTGCGCATACATCAGGACGGCGTCGACGGTGAAGGGGTCGCGCTTCCATTTGCGCCACAGGCCCTTCGGCCGGCCGGGCACGTAGATCGAATCGCGCCGCTTCAGCATCACCCCTTCGATCGCCTCGGCGTCGTCGCCCGCGCCATGGCCGCCGGGGTCGCGCCGCGCGGCGGCGAGTTCGTCGAAGCTCGAAAACCGCACGAGCGGCGAAAGGTCGAACCGCGGCGCGGCCGCCGCCGCGACGAAAGCCTCGAGCCGCGCGCGGCGCTCCGAAAACGGCAGGGCGCGCAGATCCTCGCCGTCAAGGCGCATCAGGTCGTAGGCGCGGATATGGGCCGGAAAATCGACCAGAAGCTTCGCCGAGATCGTCTTGCGGTTGAGCCGCTGCTGCAGGACGCCAAACGGCTCGACGCGGCCCGCGCGCAGGATCAGCAATTCGCCGTCGAGCGAAAAATCATCAAAGGGCAGGGCGGCCGCGGCCTCCGCAAGCTCGGGAAAGCTTTCTGAAATCTCCTCGCCTGTGCGCGAATAGAGCCGCGCGACGCGCCGCCCCGCGCCGTCATGGCCGCAGGCGGCCTGCACCCTGATCCCGTCCCATTTCCATTCGGCCAGAAAATCCGCCGGATCGAGTTCGGCGAAATCGCGCGTCTCGTCGAGCGCATGGGCGAGCATGGCCGGGCAGAACGGCGCCGGGTCGGTCGAATCGGGCCGCGCCTCGCGGCCTTCGAGCCAGGCGAAAAGATCGAGATAGGGCGGCTCGAGCCCGTGCCAGACCTCCTCGATCTCGTTGGGGGCGCGGCCGCCAAGCTCCGCCACGGCGGTCTTGGCGAGGCGCGCCGAGACGCCGACGCGCAGCGCGCCGGTGATGAGCTTCAGCAGCGCCCAGCGGCCCGTTTCGTCGAGGCCGTCGAGCCAGCGGGCGAGCTTGCGCGCAAGGTCGAGACGGCCGCCTTCACGCAGTTCGCGCACCACCTCGGACAGCGCCGGCGGAGCGCCCCCGGCGTCTGCGGGCGCGGGCCAGAGCAGCGCGACGGTCTCCGACAGGTCGCCGACGTAATCATGGGACAGCGCGAACAGGACCGGGTCGACGCGCGCCATGATCAGCCCGCGCACGAGCCCGGGCTTGGCCTGCGCGAAGCTCAGCGCCCCGGCGAGCGCGGCGAGCGCGAAGCCGCGCTCGGGGTCTGGCGTGCGACGGAAATAGTCGCTCATCAGCCGCAGCTTGCCGAGCCTTGAGGGCTCGAATGACAGACGGTCGAGCAGCCGCGCGAACTCTTTCATGCCGGCGTGGGCTCCATGCCGGACGCCGCGCCCGTCTCCGGCTCCTCCTCGCCGTAGCCGAGGAGATGCAGGGGCTCGGCCTCGAGCCCGGCCGATTTCGCCCAATGGACGAGCGCATCGGCCTCGCCATGGGTCACGAGCGTCCGGGCGCAGTGCGTTTCCAGAACGGTCCCGGTCAGCGCGTCCCAGTCGGCGTGGTCGGAGACGACGAGCGGCAGCTCGACGCCGCGCTGGCGCGCCCGCGCGCGCACCCGCATCCAGCCCGAGGCGAAGCAGGCGACGGGATCGGGAAATTTGCGCGACCACAGATCCTGCACGGCGGACGGCGGGCAGATGACGACCTCCCCGCCGAGCGTCGCGCGGTCGCTCGCCGCGACGGGACGCGTCTCGCCGAGGTCAAGTCCCTGCGACGCATAGAAGGAGAACAGCTTCTCCATGGCGCCGTGCAGATAGATCGGACGGTCATAGCCCGCGCGGCGCAGCAGCGCGGCGACGCGCTGCGCCTTGCCGAGCGCATAGGCGCCGACGAGATGGGCGCGCTCCGGAAACAGGCGCAGCGAAGCGAGAAGCTTGGCGATTTCATCGTCCGCGCGCGCATGGCGGAACACCGGGAGGCCAAAGGTCGCCTCGGTGATGAACACGTCGCAGGCGAGCGGCTCGAAGGGCGCGCAGGTCGGGTCTTCGTCGCGCTTGTAGTCGCCCGAAGCGACGACGACCGCGCGCGCGTCGGCCATGCGGATCTGGGCCGAGCCCAGCACATGGCCCGCGGGGTGGAGGCTGACGTCGATCCCGCCGAGCCGCAGCGTCTCGCCGTAGGAGAGGGCCTGGGTCGTCGCCGCAAAACCCTCGCCCATGCGGATCGCCATGATCGCCAGCGTCTCGCGCGTCGCGAGCACGGCGCCGTGGCCGGCGCGGGCGTGGTCGGAATGGCCGTGGGTGACGACGGCGCGCGCGACGGGGCGCACCGGATCGACAAAAAAATCGCCCGCCGGGCAATAAAGGCCAGCGGGCGTCAGGGAGAGGAAGTGAGCCGACGTCATGAGCCCGAGATGGGGAGAAGGCCGGACGCCGGCAAGCTCGGCCGGCGCGTCGCGCCGGAGAAACCTTCAGGCGGCGCGAGGGCGCGCCGCGCGATCAGTCACTGATTGCAGACAAGGCCGCGGGTCACGTAGACGCGGCCGTCCGGGCCGGTGACGCGCGTCACGCGGACGCAGTCCTCGTCTTCGCCGGCGGCGGCGCGGCTCAGCTGATAGGAGGGGCCGGAAGACAGCGGCGCGTAGGTCGGGGTGAAGGCGCTGCGATGTTCGATCATCCCCGAATTCTGCGCGACCTTCGCCCTGGGGGTCATGGTCATGGGCGCAGCGACGACCGCCACGCCGAGGCAGGACGTGCCCACCGCGATCATGGTGAGCCGGAGCGCCTGGGCGCCGATCGTCTTGCGAGAATTCGTCATAAGCCTGTCTCCCCTCGCCGCCGTTGCGTCGATGGTGAGAATTTGCTCCCCGTCGATCCGGCGCGCTGTGCGGCAGCACACGCATAACGCGGTTCAGCCTAAGAACGTTCCGTGGGGCGAGCAAAAATTTAAGAAAAAATCAACTGGTCCCGATCGTCTTGCGGACGAGCGTGGCGCATCCGCCACGCTGTCCTGTTTATGTTTTTAAATCATGTGCTTAATAGCACACCGTGACGGGGCGATAGCCGACGAAACGGCCCCACTGGTCGTAAAGGGCCTGCCGCTGGCGCACGCATCCGCCATAGGCCGGCTGGGCCGCGTTGGCCGCGATCGCGCCAAGCGCGAGGCCGCCGACGAGGCCGGCCGCAGCCGGTCCGGCCCAGCCGCCGCCCCAGCCCCAACCGGGGCCCCAGCCGCCGCCCCAGCGCGCGGCGCCCCAGCCGCCGCCCCAGCCCGGACGCCCCCAGCCGGGGCGTCCCCAGCCGCCATGCCATCCGCCGCCATGCCATCCGCCGCCGTGCCACCCGCCGGGACGGCCCCAGCCCTGAGCCGAAGCCGAGCCGCTCGTCGCGATCGGCAGGACGAGCGCGAGAGAGGAGACGGCGACGATGGCGGTCGTCCTCATTTTGTCGAACATGCGAGATCTCCCCAAATGCGCGGCGGCGGACGCGCCCGCCCTGCGCCGTATCTCCTTCATCATATGGGTTCGCCCGCCTGAACCCGCCATGAATGGGCGCGGCGGCGACGTCGCCGCCAGGTTTTGGCGCGGGCGAAACGGACGGCGCGCCCTGTGCAAGCGACGCGCGGCCGCCCAGATTGTGTCTGGCGCGCCGCCCGCGCCGTGCGCCGCCGCACCTCCGGACGCCGTCTTTCGACGTCGCGCGCCCGGACAGCGCGCCGCCTCGTAAAGGAGCCTGCTTGACCGCCGTCCCGCCAGCCCTGCCGCAGCGCTTTTCTGACTGGTTCGCGCGGCGCGGCTGGACGCCGCGGGCGCATCAGCTCGAACTTCTGGCGCTCGCGCCGCTCGCCGACGCGCTGCTCATCGCGCCGACGGGCGCGGGCAAGACGCTCGCCGGCTTTCTGCCGAGCCTGATCGACCTCGCCTCGCGGCGCGAGCGCCAGGGGCTGCACACGCTTTATATTTCGCCGCTGAAGGCGCTGGCGGTCGACGTGCGCCGCAATCTCGAGACGCCGATCGTCGAGATGGGGCTGAAAATCAGGGTCGAAGCCCGCACCGGCGACACCTCGGCGGCGAAGCGCCAGCGCCAGAGACGCGACCCGCCCGACATCCTGCTGACGACGCCGGAGCAGCTCGCCCTGCTGCTGGCGAGCCCGGACGCGAGCGTCTTCTTCGCGGGCCTCTCGCGCGTGATCGTCGACGAACTGCATGCGCTCGCCCCGACCAAGCGCGGCGACCTTCTGGCGCTCGGCCTCGCCCGGCTGCGCCGCCTTGCGCCCGGCCTGACCGTCACGGGGCTTTCGGCGACGGTGCGCGACCCGCAGGAATTGCGCCGGTGGCTCGCGGCGCAGGCGTGCGCCGCGCCGGACGATCCGGCGCGGACGGACGCGACGCGGGAGCGCGCGCCTGCGCTCGCCGCGCTGGTCATGGCCCCGCCCGGCGCGCCGCCGGACCTGCGCGTGCTCGACAGCCGCGAGCGCCTGCCCTGGGCCGGACACAGCGCGCGCCATGCGCTCGGCGAGATCTATGAGGCGATCAGGGCCGCGCGGCTGACGCTCGTTTTCGTCAATACGCGGGCGCAGGCCGAATATGTGTTTCAGGAGCTCTGGCGGCGCAACGACGACTCCCTGCCGATCGGCCTGCATCATGGCTCGCTCGACGTCGCGCAGCGCCGCAAGGTCGAGGCGGCGATGGCCGAAGGCCGCCTCAAGGCGGTGGTCTGCACCTCGACGCTCGACCTCGGCGTCGACTGGGGCGACGTCGATCTCGTCGTCAACGTCGGCGCGCCCAAGGGCGCGAGCCGCCTCGCGCAGCGGATCGGACGCGCCAACCACAGGCTCGACGAGCCCTCGCGCGCCATTCTCGCGCCGGCGAACCGGTTCGAGGCGCTCGAATGCCGCGCCGCCGTCGACGCCGCGGCCGAAGGCGCGCAGGACGCGGGCGTCGCGCGTTCGGGCGCGCTCGACGTTCTGTGCCAGCACATTCTCGGCATGGCCTGCGCCGAGCCGTTCGACGCCGACGCGCTGTTCTCCGAAGTCATAAGCGCCGAGCCTTACGCGCAGCTTACGCGTGAAAATTTCGACGCCGCGCTCGCCTTCGTCGCCACCGGCGGCTACGCGCTGCGGACCTATGAGCGCTTCGCCCGGATCCGCCGCACGCAGGACGGGCTCTGGCGCGTCGCGAACGGCCGCGTGGCGCAGGGCTATCGTCTCAACGTCGGAACCATCGTCGAGGCCGAAGTCCTCAAGGTGCGGCTCGTTCCGGGCGGGGCGCGGCCGTCCGCGTCCTATCAGGGGCCGCTGCGCCGCGGCGGGCGCGTGCTCGGCGAAATCGAGGAATCCTTCGTCGAGATGCTGTCGCCGCGCGACACTTTTTTGTTCGGCGGCGAGGTGCTGCGCCTTGAAGCCGTCGTCGAGAACGAGGCGCTCGTCTCGCGCGCCGAGGGCCGCGAGCCGTTCGCGCCGTCCTACGCCGGCGGCAAGTTTCCGCTCTCGACCTATCTCGCCATGCGCGTGCGCCGCATGCTCGCGAACGAGGCGGAATGGAGCGCGTTGCCGGAGCAGGTCGTCGAATGGCTGGGCCTGCAACGCCTGCGCTCGGCCCTGCCGCCGCCGGAGGGGCTGCTGGTCGAGAGCTTTCCACGCGGCGGGCGCCATTACCTCGCGCTTTATCCGTTCGAGGGCCGGCTCGCCCATACCACGCTCGGCATGCTGCTGACGCGGCGCATGGAGCGGGCCGGGCTGAAGCCGCAGGGCTTCGTGGCCAATGATTATGCGCTTTGCGTCTGGTCCGTGGCCGATCCGGCGGCGGCGTTCGCGCGTGGCGCGACGAGCCTCGACGAACTGCTGGCGCAGGACATGCTCGGCGACGACCTCGAGGAATGGCTTGAAGACTCTTCGCTCATGAAGCGGACGTTTCGCAATTGCGCGGTGGTGTCGGGCCTCATCGAGCGCAATGTCCTCGATCGCCGCAAGACCGGGCGGCAGGTGCGCATGTCGACCGACCTGATCTATGACGTCCTGCGCCGTTTCGAGCCGGGCCACATCCTGCTTCAGGCGGCGCGCGCCGACGCCGCCACGGGCCTTCTGGACCTTGAGCGGCTCGCCGAAGTGCTGCGCCGCGCGCGCGGCCGGATTCTTTACAAGCCGCTGCCGCGCGTCTCGCCGCTCGCCGTTCCGGTCATGCTCGAAATCGGCCGCGAAAACATTTATGGGGAGGCGCAGGACACGACGCTGGCCGAGGCCGCCGAGGCGCTTGTGTCCGAGGCGATGGCCGCGGAGCCCGCATCCGGGGCGGCCGACGCGCCGCCCGGTCCGTCCGACAGGCGAAGGCCGGGCGCGCTCCGCGCAGGGCCCGCGCGCCAGACCGGGAGAAGCCATGAAGGCGCACGAGGCCGCGCGCGGGACGACTGAGGGCGAATCGGAGCTCGTCCTGCTGGACGAAAGCTTCGTCGCGGACGCTTCGGGCGCGCTGTTCTGGCCGCGCGAACATCTCCTCGTCGTCGCCGACCTGCATTTCGAGAAGGGGTCGAGCTTCGCCGCGCGCGGCGTGTTTCTGCCGCCCTATGACACGCGCGCGACGCTGTTTGCGCTCGCGCGGCTCATAGCCCGGCGTCAGCCGCGCGTCGTGGTCGCGCTCGGCGACTCGTTTCATGACCCGCGCGCCATGGAGCGGATCGCGCCCGACGACCGCGACATGCTGCGCGCGCTCCAGCGCGGGCGCGACTGGATCTGGATCGCCGGCAATCATGACCCCGCGCCGCCCGGCGGCCTTCCGGGCGCGGCGGCGGCGGAGCTGCGCCTCGGCGCCGTCGCATTTCGGCACGAGCCTGCGCCGGGCGCGGTTTCGGGCGAGATCGCCGGCCATCTCCACCCCTCGGCGCGTCTCGTCGGACGCGGCGGATCGGCGCGCGGCCGCAGCTTCGTCACCGATGGGCGGCGCTGCGTCCTGCCGGCCTTCGGCGCCTTCGCCGGAGGCCTCAATGTGCGTGACCCGGCCTTTGGCGCTCTGTTCGGCGCGACCGAGTCAGGGCAGGCGCTCGACCATGTCGCGGTTCACGTCATCGGCCGGGCGGGCGTCTACCGCGTGCCGCATCGCCTCTGCGTGGCGGGTTAGTCGGGCGCGGCTTCCGGCGCGCGCGGGGCGGGGCGCGCCTCCGGCGTCGTCTGGAGCGCACGCAAGGCGCGAAGCGCGGCGTCGCGCGTCGCGAGCGGCGACGGCTCGAACAATTCGGAAAAGAGCGGAGCCGGCCGGGCGGCCTGCGGCGCAGGATCGGTCCGGGGCGCAGCCGCCACGGCCGGGGCCGCGTCCGCGGACAGGGCCGACTCTTTCGCCTCGGGCGGCGAAGGCGCGCGCGCGACGTCCGGTCTTTCGACCAGACGGCGAAGGAAGGTTTGCGCGTCGAATCCTCCGTCGCGCCTCGCCGCGTCGATCGCGAACGCGGCGCCCGCCACAAGGCAGACGACCGCCGCCGCCGCGAGCCATGGCCCACCGGCGCCGCGCCGCCGCGCCGGGGACGTCGTGGGGCGCGACTCGGGCGCAGCCTGCAGCGCCGGCGCGAAGTCAGGATAGACGACGCTGGCGCGCTCCGACAGGCCGGGGGCGGCGTCAGGCTGCTTGATGTGGGGCCAGGGCGCGGGCCGCCCCGATCCCGGATCGAGCAGCACGTCCGATCCGTCGCCTGCGGACTCCATGGCGAAGGCGGAGCCCGCCGCATGCGGCTTCAGTTCGCCCGGCGACGCGGCGAAGCGCGCCGATTCGTTCAACGGCCCGGACGCCGGGGCGCCGCCCGCGGCCGGCGCGTCAGGCGCGCGCGGCCCCGGCGTCCAGGCCGTCTCCATGCGGGAGAGACGCCCGCCGATGTCGACGAGCGCGGTCCGCACCTCGTCGAGCGCGCCCTGCAGCCGCCGTTCGGCGGCCTCGGCCGCAGCGCGCTCGCCCGCCGCCTCGAAACCCGTCTGGGTCTGGCGTTCGATCTTGCCGAGAAGGCGGCGCAGGGCCTCCTCGAGCCCCGCGAGCGCGTCGGGCCCGCCTTGGCCTCGCAGGTTCGCGCCGAGCGCGTCGATGCGGGTTTCGAGGGCCTGATGACGTTTATGCTGGATTTCTTCCCTGCGGCCGTCGAGACGCTCGGCGGCGCGGCCGCCGGCCTCGACCTGCGCGCCGAGCGTCTC
>NZ_JBGAHM010000031.1:0-5547 GCF_044226135.1 Methylocella sp.
CTCGCCGTGGCGCTCGCCGAAATGGCGCTCGCGGGCGGGATCGGCGCGCGCCTGCGCGCCCCCGCCGGCCCGCCCTCCCACGCCTTCTGGTTCGGCGAGGATCAGGCGCGCTATGTCGTCGCGGTCGCGGCCGCCGCCGCCGACGCCGGGGGGAGCGGCGCGCGGGCGGCGGGCGTTCCGCTGCTGCGCCTCGGCGAGACGGGCGGGACGGCGTTGACCCTCGGGGACGCACAGTCAATAGTGCTCGCCGAACTGAAGGCCGCCTTCGAGGGCTGGCTGCCGACCTTCATGGCGGGGACGGTCTGACGCCGCTCCGGCGGCGGCCGTCTTCGCGGGCTCTGGCGCGACAATTGCTCCGGCGACCGTGAACGCTCCGGCGGCCGCGGCTCGCTAACATGCTCGCTGACATAGCGGCTCGCTGATCTGACGGCTCGCCGATCCGGCGCGCCGCGCCGAACGCCAAGGATTTGCCAATGCCCATGGAATCCCACGACATCGAGTCGCTCATCAAGAAGGGCATTCCCGACGCCGTCGTGGAGCTCACCGACCTCGTCGGCGACAAGGACCACTGGGCCGCGACGATCACTTCGGCCGAATTCGTCGGCAAGTCGAAGCTCCAGCAGCACCAGATCGTCTACAAGGCGCTCGGGGCCTTCATGGGCGGTCCGCTTCACGCATTGCAGCTGACGACGCAAGCCCCCAAATAAACGTTTGAAACGCAACCCTTTCCCATAGTTTCCAGATCTCAGAGGAGCGGCCCATGGCCATCAAGGACGAGCTTCAGGCGATCGTCGATTCAAACGACGTCGTTCTTTTCATGAAGGGCACGCCCACCTTCCCGCAGTGCGGCTTCTCGGGACAGGTGGTCCAGATCCTGTCCTATCTCGAGGTTCCCTATAAGCCGGTGAACTGCCTCGAGAGCGACGCCATCCGTCAGGGGATCAAGGAATTCTCGAGCTGGCCGACCATTCCGCAGCTTTACGTCAAGGGCGAGTTCATCGGCGGTTGCGACATCACCCGCGAGATGTTCCAGTCAGGCGAGCTCGCCGCCCTGCTTGCCGGCAAGGGCGTCCCGGTCAAGGCCCCGGCGGCGCCGGCCAAAGCCTGAGCCAGGGCCCGGGCCGCGCCGACCCGGACATGCGCCGGGCGGCGCGTCCGGCGCATGTCGGGAAAGCGCCAGACCCGTGTCGTGAAACCGCCCTTCGCCGCCGTCGCGGCGAAAAGCCGAATTCAAAACCCGCCCCGAAAGGGCGGGTTTTTTCCGCGCGGGCCGCCCTCGCCCTTTTGGCGAAACGCGGCGTTCTGGCGAAGCTCAGCGCTGCGCCGCGGCCACCACCGCCTTGGCGTCGACCGAATCCCATTCGGCCGCGCCCGGCAGCGAGGCGAGGCCGCAGCCGTTGCGGTCGATCAGAAGCGTCGTCGGCAGGCCGAGGCCGAACCCCGCGGCCTTGAGCGTCTGCAGCGCGTCGGCGCTGTGGTCGGCGTAGAAGGCGAGGCGCGTCGCCCCGATCTCGCTCAGGAACGCCTTCGGGCGTTCAAGCCGCGCCGTGTCGAGGTTGATCGCCACGACTTCAAAGGCGTCGGAGCCCTTTTCGCCCTGCAGCCGGTCGAGCGCCGGCATCTCGCGCCGGCAGGGAACGCACCAGGTCGCCCAGAAATTGACGAGCGCGGTCCTGCCCTTGAAGGAAGCGAGCGTGAGCGGCGCGCCGTCGGCGCCTTTGAAGCTGATTTCGGGGGCCGGGCGCGGCCAGGGCGCGACGACGAGCGCGGCCATCTCGCCTTTGGCGAGAGGCGCGAGGGCGAGCGCGCGCGCGCGCGCCCCGGGACAGGCTGCGGCCTCGCTGTTGCCGGAGCGCGACCCGATCGCGTAAACAAGGCCAAGCGTCGCGGCGGCGATCAGGCCGGCGAAGACCGCCAGCCTGCGCCAGGCCGAGGCGCGGACGGGTCCGGGAGCCTTTTCGGTCGACGGTTCGGGATCGCCCTCGGGCGACAGTCTGGACACTCGCATTCCCTCCCTCGGACCGCCTGTGGCCACCTTCTAACGAGCGCGCGAAAATGAGCAACAAGATGTGGGGCGGGCGGTTCGAGAGCGCGCCCGACGCGATCATGGAGGAGATCAACGCCTCCATCGGCTTCGACTACAAGCTCGCGATGCAGGACATCGCCGGCTCGAAGGCGCATGTCGCCATGCTCGCCGAGCAGGGCGTCGTCAGCCCGGCCGACGCCGCCGCCATCGGCGCCGGGCTCGACGAGATCCGCGCCGAGATCGAGGACGGCGCCTTCGCCTTCTCGCGCCAGCTCGAAGACATCCACATGAACGTCGAATCGCGCCTCGCCGAAAAGATCGGCGCGGCGGCCGGGCGCCTGCACACGGCGCGCTCGCGCAACGACCAGGTGGCGCTCGACTTCCGCCTCTGGGTGCGCGACGCCATGGACGCGCTCGACCTGCAGCTGCGCGAGCTGCAGAGGGCGCTCGCCGAAAAGGCCGCGGCCTGCGCCGACTGGGTCATGCCGGGCTTCACGCACATGCAGTCGGCCCAGCCCGTCACCTTCGGCCATCATCTCCTGGCCTATGTCGAGATGTGCGCGCGCGACCGCTCGCGCTTTTCCGACGCGCGCCGGCGCCTCAACGAATGTCCGCTCGGCGCGGCGGCGCTCGCCGGCACCTCGTTCCCCATCGACCGGCACATGACGGCGAAGGCGCTCGGCTTCGACCGGCCGACCGCCAATTCGCTCGACAGCGTGTCGGACCGCGACTTCGCGCTCGAATTTCTGGCGGCGGCCGCGATCTGCGCCACGCATCTCTCGCGCTTTTCCGAGGAAATCGTGCTGTGGTCGACGCCGCAGTTCGGCTTCATCCGCCTGTCGGACAAATTCTCGACCGGCTCCTCGATCATGCCGCAGAAGCGCAACCCCGACGCCGCCGAGCTCGCGCGCGGCAAGGCCGGACGCGTGGTCGGCGCGCTGACCGGCCTCCTCACCGTCATGAAGGGCCTGCCGCTGACCTATTCCAAGGACATGCAGGAAGACAAGGAAGGCGTGTTCGACGCGGCGCAGACGCTCTCGCTGTGCCTCGCCGCCGTCGCCGGCATGGTGCGCGACATGACGCCCGACGCCGCGCGCATGAAGGCCGCGGCGGGCGCGGGATACGCCACCGCGACCGATCTCGCCGACTGGCTCGTCAAGTCGCTCGGCCTGCCGTTCCGCGAGGCGCATCACGTCACGGGCCGGATCGTCGGCCTCGCCGCCGCGGCCGGCAAGGAGCTCGAGGCGCTGACGCTCGAAGAGCTGCGCTCGGTCGAGCCCCGCGTCACGCCGGAGGTCCATGGCGTGCTCGGCGTCGAAAATTCCGTGAAGAGCCGCGTGAGCTATGGCGGCACGGCCCCGGCGAACGTCAGGGCGCAGGCCGAAAGCTGGCTCGCGCGGCTCGCCGACGAGGCGCGCGCCGGCGACTGAACGCTCGGGGCCTCGGCCTCACCCGACCGGCAGGGCCATCTTGGGCAGGAAGCCGCGGCCGTCGGCGAGCACATAGTCCCACATCGCCCTGGCGGCGGGCGAAAGCTCGCGCGCCGCGGGGCGCACCACGAACCACTGCCGGACGATCGGCATGCCGACCACGTCGAGGATCGCGAGGCGCCCGTCCGCCACCTCGGCCTCGATGGTGTGGGCCGAGATGAGCGTGACGCCGAGCCCGGCCATGACCGCCTGCTTGACCGTCTCGTTCGAGCCGATCTCGATATGAACCCGCGCCTCCTGCATCGTCAGCCCCTCGAAGAACAGGTCGAAGTTGCGGCGCGTGCCCGAGCCTTCTTCGCGCACGATGAAGGCTTCGTGGCGCAGTTCGGCGCGCTCGACGCCCGGGCGGTTGACGAGCGGATGGTCGGGCGGGGCGATGATGACCTGCGGATGCGGGCCGAAGATTTCGCTTTTGACCGGGATCTCGGCGGGCGGAAAGCCCATCAGCGCGAGATCGACCGCCTGCTCGCGCAGCGCCGCGATGATCGCCGCCCTGTTGCCGACCGTCACGGCGATCTCGGTGCGCGGATGCCCCCGCGCGAAGGCGGCGATGAGCCGGGGCGCGAAATATTTGGCGGTGGAGGCGACTCCGATGGTCACGCGCCCGGCGTTCTTATCCTTGTGCGCCGAAAGCCGCGCCTTGAGCTCGGCGAGCAGCAGGTCGACGCGGGTCGCGATGTTGACGACCTCCTGCCCTGCGGTGGTGAGCCGCAGGCGCCCGCCCGCGCGGTCGAACAGGGCGACGCCGACGTCGTCCTCGAGCAGTTTTATGCGCGACGTCAGCGCGGCCGCCGTCACGTTGAGCACTTCGGCGGCGGCGGCGATCGTGCCGCTTTCGGCGACCGCGACGACGGTTTCGAGATGCTTGATGGTGATCCGGCGCATAAGCCGTTTGTAGGAGGTTCAGGCCCGGGCCTCAACGCAAATGACTTTTCAATCCCGCCTCTTTCGGCGATAAAGCCGCAGATTCGAGAGGGAAAAGAGGCCACATGCCAAGGATTTCCGGCGCGGAAGAGTTGAGCGCCCATCTGGAGCGCGCGGTTGACGCGAACAGCGGCCTCAAAGCCGCGGCCCAGACCCTCGCCGAGATCGCCGCGACGGGCGCCAAGATGGCCGACCTCATCGGCCTCGGCCAGCTCTATGGCAAGCTTGGCGCCGCGCGCGGGACCGCCAACTCCGACGGCGACGCCCAGAAGGAGCTCGACGTGCTCGCCGACGAAATGTTCGTCGAGGCGCTGCGCCGCGCGCCGGTGCGCGCCGTCGTCTCCGAGGAGCTCAAGGAGACGGTGGTCCTCGACGAGAAATCGCCCGTCGTCGTCGCCATGGACCCGCTCGACGGCTCCTCCAACATCGACGCCAACGTCTCGATCGGCACCATCTTCTCGATCCTGCCGGCGATCGAGGGCGCGGCGACGCCCGACGCGCATTTCATGCAGCCGGGCCGCAACCAGATCGCGGCGGGCTTCGTCATCTACGGGCCGCAGACCTCGATGGTGTTCGCGCTCGGCGACGGCCCGGCGCAGATCTTCACGCTCGACCGCTCGGACGGCCGCTTCTACCACGCCGTCACCGCCGGGCCGATCCCGGCGCAGACCTCGGAATACGCCATCAACGCCTCGAACTACCGGCACTGGGAGCCGGCGATCCGCGCCTTCGTCGAGGATTGCGCGCGCGGCGCCGACGGGCCGATGAAGCGCAACTACAACATGCGCTGGGTCGCCTCGCTCGTCGCCGAAGCCTATCGCATCCTTCTGCGCGGCGGCATCTTCCTTTATCCGGGCGACAACCGCCCGGGCTACGCCGACGGACGCCTGCGCCTGCTCTATGAAGGCGCGCCGATCGCCTTTCTGATCGAACGCGCCGGCGGCATGGCGACCGAGGGCGTGACGCCGCTGCTCGACGTGGTCCCGACCGCGATCCATCAGCGCACGCCGCTCGTGTTCGGCTCCTCGGACCCGACGCGGCTCGTCGCGGCCTATCGGTCGGACCCCAAGGTTTCGGCCGAGCGGGCTCCCCTGTTCGGCGGACGCG